>NZ_JADPET010000039.1 GCF_015667935.1 Clostridium sp. 1001270J_160509_D11
TTATAAAAATCTTTATAATTTTATTTTTCGTATTCTTTTCGTAATTTCTGCACTACTTTTCTTTCAATTCTAGAAATAGTCATTTGCGATATTTCTAGTTCTTTTGCTAGAGTAGACTGAGTTTTTTCTTTGAAAAATCTTCCCTCGAATATATTTCTTTCTAATTCATTCAATTTATTCACAAATTTTTCTATAAAATCTTTATATTCTATATTAGAAAAACTATCTTCTTGTCCACCTATCTTGTCAATTAAAGTTACTTCCGTATCTTCAGAATCACCATTTATAGGAGAATCTAATGAAACAGGCTGATATCCATATGATGCTTCTAAAGCTTCTAATACTTCTTCTTCTCTGCATCCTATATATTCTGCAATTTCTTTTACTTTAGGTTTTTTCTTATTTTGTTGTTCTAATAAAAGTTTTGCTTCGTTTACTTTTTTATTTAATTCTTGAACTCTTCTTGGAACTCTCATAGTCCAGACTTTATCCCTAAAGTATTTTTTTATTTCTCCTATAATAGTTGGCGTTGCAAAACTTGAAAACTCATAACCTTTTGACATATCGTAACGTTCTATAGCATATATAAGAGCTAATGAACCTACTTGGTATAAGTCTTCAAATTCAACCCCTTTATTTATATATTTTTTAGCTAATATATTAACTAAATAAAGATTTCTCTCGATTAATATATCTCTAACTTCTTTATTACTTTTATCTTGACTGTAAATATTAAATAATTCTTTATTATCCATATCTAGATAGTTGGTAACAGATGACATATCTTTCATTAATTATCAACTCCTAAATATTTTGTCATTTTTATAACTGTTCCATAATTTATATTAGATTTGATCTCTACTTCATCCATTAAACTTTGTATTATAAATAACCCAAGTCCGCTTTCTTTAGGTTCTTCTAAATTAGGCACATCTATCGAATCAACATCATATCCTTTGCCACTATCTATTATTGTAATAGTTAATCCATTTTCAAATATTGTATATTCTACAGAAAATTTATTGTCTAAACTATGTTTTATAGCATTTGTACAAGCTTCTGATACAGCTACTTTTATATCTTCGATATCTTCTAAACAAAATCCTATTTTATTAGCTATCCCTGATGTAGTTAATCTTATAACGCTTACATATTGTGGGTTAGAAGCAATTTCCATTTTTATAGTTTCAAAATTCAATTCTATCCCTCCATTTTAAATATTTTATCAAGTCCTGTTATAGAAAAAATCTTTTTAACATTATCTCTTGGTGATTTTATATATATTTCTTTATTTTCAACTTTTATTCTTTTTAGTATTCCTATAATAACACCTAATCCAGTTGAATCAATATAATCTAGATTTTCTAAATTAAGTCTTATGTTTTTTATACCTTTATCAATTAATTTATGTAAATACTCTTTAAATTCGTCTGCTGTAGATACATCTAATTCTCCTGCTACTAATACTTCCCAGAAATCAGCATCTGTATCATTTTTTAATTTTATATCTATAGACATTTACAAACCTCCTGCACTATTCCAATTATTTTTTAAATATTCTTAAAACCTTGAAGAAACCAGTTACTTTTTCAACCACATCTAATATACTTCTTACATCATTTGTTATATCGGCTGCATTATCTATTATTTGATTTAAGTTTTTTTCATTGTAATCAATTATTTTATTAACTCTATCAATTGTTTTTGTAGCTGTATTTAGTGTTTTAGCTATGTATATAGCTATTATTAATATCGCAACACCAAATAAAACTGCCCCAATTTGCCAACCAATTGCATTCATTATTTATTCTCTCCTTCTTCATCAAAACGTCTGCTGACTACTATGTCTTCTTCTTTGATTTCCATTTTTTCTTCAGATAAGTCATCTTTTATTTTAGACACTTTTTGTTTTACATCTGCAAATGTTTCATGTAGAACATCTTTGGGATTTTCTTTTATTGTGTCTATCTTTTCTTTGGCATCTCTTCTTAATTCTTTGCCTTTCTTAGGTGCTAAAAATAATCCAATAAAAAATCCTATTATTACTCCTAATGTTAAAGTTCTTCCTCTTTTTTTACTCATATCATCTAGCTCCTTTCACCTTTAAATATATTTATATTATATATTACATTGTGGATTGATTATATATTATTTATTCAAAATACCAAAAAAGTTTATTAAAAAATGCTTTTAAAGTTATTTCTTGGACATTTCTTAAATCTCTTATTATAATATGCAAAATTGCAATTTTTAACTATCCACAAATAATATATTTTGTCCACAATATTAATCAATGTATGTAATATAGAAAAAGAATAGGTGTTACCCTATTCTTCCTCATCTGTATTTATTTTAGCTATTGAAACTACGTTAACTTCATCATCTGTTTTCATAAGTTTAACACCACTAGTAACTCTTCCGAATACAGATATATCATCAACTCTTAATCTAATAAGAACTCCATCAGAATTTATAAGCATCAATTCGTCTTCATTGTTTACCATTGTTGCTCCAACTATTTCACCTGTCTTTTCAGACATGTTGTAAGTTTTAATTCCTTTACCTGCTCTTATTTGGCTTCTATATTCATCTATGTCTGTTCTTTTTCCATAACCATTTTGGCTTACAACTAATAAGTCTTCACCTTCATCAGATAAACTCATAGATACTACTCTGTCGTCTTCAGATAAAGTTATACCTTTAACACCCATAGCAGTTCTACCCATTGGTCTTATGTCTTTTTCATCAAATCTAATTGACATACCTTTTGATGTTACAAGTAATACATCTTTTTCTCCGTTAGTAGTTTTTACATCTATTAATTCATCGTCATCTCTTAATCCAATAGCAATTAAGCCTGATTTGTTGATATTTTTGAATTCAGATCTCTTAGTTTTCTTAACTATACCTTTTTTAGTGGCTAATAATAAGTAAGAATCATCATTTGTTGTTGTATCAACTTCAATTAATGTTGCTATTTTTTCATTTGGTCCTAATTGAAGTAAGTTTACTATTGCAGTTCCTTTTGCTTGTCTCTTCCCTTCTGGAACTTCAAATGCATCTAATCTAAATACTCTACCTCTATTAGTAAAGAATAATAATCTATTGTGAGTTCTTGTAGTTATAAGGTGTTTTACGAAGTCTTCTTCTCTAACAGTAAGAGCAGATATTCCTCTTCCACCTCTTCTTTGACTCTTATAAGTATCTAAAGGTAATCTCTTGATATATCCGAAATGAGTTAATGTTATAGTTATTTCCTCATCATCTATTAAATCTTTTATATCTATTTCACCTTCAGCATGTCTTATTTCTGTTCTTCTAGCATCTGAATGTTTCTTTTTAATTTCTAAGATTTCGTCTTTTATAACACCTAGTAATAATTGCTCATCTGCAAGTATTGATTCTAAGTATTCTATCTTTTTCATTAATTCGTTGTATTCAGCTTCTACTTTTTCTCTTTCTAGCCCTGTTAACTTTTGAAGTCTCATATCTAAGATAGCTTGAGCTTGTATATCACTTAATTTGAATCTTTCCATTAATCCACTCTTAGCCATTTGTGTATTTGCAGAAGATCTGATTAAGCTTATAACTTCATCTATGTAATCTAAGGCTATTTTTAAACCTTCTAATATATGTGCTCTTGCTTGAGCTTTGTTTAATTCGAATTTAGTTCTTCTTGTTACTACATCTTTTTGATGTTCAACATAGTAGTATAATATTTGTTTTAAGTTTAATATTCTTGGAACACCGTTTACTAGAGAAAGCATTATTATACTGAATGTATCTTCAAGTTGAGAATGTTTGTATAAGTTGTTTAATACTATGTTAGCATTTACATCTCTCTTTAACTCTATAACGATTCTCATACCATTTCTGTTACTTTCGTCTCTTAAGTCTGATATTCCTTCGATTTTTTTATCTTTAACTAATTCAGCTATTCTTTCAACTAATTTAGCTTTATTAACTTGGTAAGGAATTTCTGTTACAACTATTTGTTGTTTTCCTTTAGGAAGCTCTTCTATTTCTGCTCTAGATCTAACTTTAACTTTACCTCTACCAGTTTTATAAGCTTCAGCTATACTATCTTTACCCATTATTATTGCACCAGTTGGGAAATCTGGACCTTGTATATATTCCATTAATTCATCAACTGAACAATCTGGGTTATCAATAAGATGTACTGTAGCATCTATTGTTTCACCTAAGTTGTGTGGTGGTATAGATGTTGCCATACCTACAGCTATACCATTTGATCCGTTTACAAGTAAGTTAGGGAATCTAGCTGGTAATACAGTAGGTTCTTTTAAAGATTCGTCAAAGTTTGGTCCGAAATCTACAGTTTCTTTGTCTATATCTCTTAATAATTCTAATGATAACTTACTCATTTTTGCTTCTGTATAACGCATTGCGGCTGGTGAGTCACCATCTACAGAACCGAAGTTACCATGTCCATCAACTAAAAGTCCTCTAGTTGAGAAATCTTGTGCCATTCTAACCATTGCTAGGTATACTGCACTATCGCCATGTGGATGGTACTTCCCTAAAACGTCCCCAACTATACGGGCAGATTTTCTATATGGTTTATCTGGAGTTAAGTTTAACTCATTCATAGAGTAAAGTATTCTTCTATGAACTGGTTTTAAACCATCTCTTACGTCTGGAAGTGCTCTACCAGCGATAACACTCATGGCATAGTCTATATATGAATCCTTCATTTCTTTCGAAATTTCGGCAGGAATTATTCTATTATTTTCTTCCATGTTTATTCTCCTTCCTCATTAAATATCTAAGTTCTTAACGAATTCAGCATTTTCTTCTATAAATTCTTTTCTTGGTCCAACTTTATCTCCCATTAACATAGAGAATATTCTATCTGCTTCTGTAGCATCATCTATTGTTACTTGAAGTAAAGTTCTTGTTTCTGGGTTCATTGTTGTTTCCCATAATTGTTCTGGGTTCATTTCCCCAAGACCTTTATATCTTTGAAGCTCAATTCCACTCTTACCTATTTCTTCTAATAAAGTTTCTAATTCTTTATCTGAATAAACATAGTATTCTTTCTTTTGTTTTTTAACTTTGTATAGAGGTGGTTGTGCTATATAAACATAACCATTATCTATAAGTGGTCTCATATATCTAAAGAAGAATGTTAATAATAATGTTCTGATGTGTGCACCATCGACATCGGCATCGGTCATTATTACTATTTTGTGATATCTAGCTTTTTCTAAATCAAAATCATTTCCAACACCACAACCGTAAGCAGTTATCATGTTTTTGATTTCTTCTGATGATAATATTCTATCTAATCTAGATTTTTCAACGTTAAGTATTTTACCTCTAAGTGGTAATATAGCTTGTGTATATCTATCTCTACCTTGTTTTGCTGAACCACCGGCAGAATCCCCTTCGACTAAGAATATTTCACTTTTTGCAGGGTCTTTTTCTGCACAGTCTGCTAATTTACCTGGTAAAGAAGTACTTTCAAGTACAGTTTTTCTTCTTGTTAATTCTCTAGCTCTCTTTGCAGCTTCTCTAGCTCTTTGAGCTCTTAATGCTTTATCCACAATTACTCTTGCTGTTTGTGGATTTTCTTCTAAGAATGCACCAAGTTCTTCAACAGTTACTGCATCAACTATACCTCTCATTCTAGTGTTACCTAATTTAGTTTTAGTTTGTCCTTCGAATTGAGGGTCTGGTAATTTAACAGATACAACTGCTGTAAGACCTTCTCTTATGTCTTCACCTGATAAGTTTGCATCGCTTTCTTTTAATAATTTATTTCTTTTAGCATACTCGTTTACTGTCTTTGTTAACGCAGATTTAAACCCAGCTAAATGGGCTCCACCTTCATGAGTATCTATATTGTTCGCAAATGATAATATATTTTCAGAATATCCATCTGTGTATTGGATAGCAATTTCAACCATACAGTCTTGTATTTTTTTATCTATGTAAACTACGTTTTCATGTATAGGAGTTTTAGTGCTATTTAGGTATTCTACGAACTCTCTTATACCACCATTGTATAAGAATTCTTTTTTCTGTTCTTGTCCAGGTCTCTTATCTTCAAATACTATTCTTACACCTTTGTTTAAGAATGCTAACTCTCTTAATCTACTTTCTAGTGTTTTGTAGTCAAATACTATATCATCGAATATTGTAGCATCAGGCATAAATTGAATTATTGTTCCTGTATGATCAGATTCACCTACTATCTCTAATTCTGAATCTGTTATACCTTTTTTATAACTTTGTCTGTATATCTTTCCATTTCTGTAAACTTCAGCAACTAACCATTCTGAAAGTCCATTAACAACAGATATACCAACACCGTGAAGACCACCAGATACCTTGTAACCTCCACCACCGAATTTACCACCGGCATGTAGTATTGTTAATACTGTTTCAAGTGTAGATTTACCTGTTTTAGGATGTGTTTCTACAGGTATACCCCTACCATCATCCTTAGTTGTTACACTACCATCTTCGTTAATGCAGACATATATTCTATCACAGTATCCTTGTAATGCCTCATCGATACTGTTATCCACAATCTCATATACTAAGTGGTGTAAACCTCTTGGTCCTGTAGATCCAATGTACATACCTGGTCTTAATCTAACTGCTTCTAAACCTTCTAGTACCTGAATCTGATTTGCACCATATTCTTGTTTCATCTAATTACCTCCATCCTCAATATTTGTAACTTTTCCTTTATCTATATAAAAAATTGCTGTATCACTCTCATCAAAAATTCTCTTATGTGCTAGTTCCGCACTAGTTATAAACATTTGGACTTCGCCTAAATTTTTGACTAATAATTTTTGTCTAGTTTCGTCTAATTCGCTAAAAACATCGTCTAAAATTAGAACTGGATTTTCGTTCACTTCTTGTCTTATTAGTTCTATCTCAGATAATTTTAACGAAATAGATGCTGTTCTCTGTTGACCTTGAGAACCGTATAATTTAACATCTAAATCATTTATAAAAATGTTTAGGTCATCTTTATGAATTCCGTACTTAGTCATTCTAGTTTCTATATCGTGTTGTCTATTTGATTCTAATTTTTTTAATAGCTTATTTTTTGCATCTATAACGGTATCCTCATCAGATAAATTTATCTGATTTTTATAAGTTATCAACAATTCCTCATTGTTACCTGTTAATTTCTTGTGCATTTCATTAGATATTTTAGCTATTTTTTTTATAAAATCTCTTCTCAAAATGTAAATATAGGCACCATAATTAGCCAGGTTCTCATCATACACAGACAATAGATTAGCATCTACCATCTTACTTTTTAAAGTTTTATTTCTCTGAATCAATATTTTATTATAATTAACTAGATAATTATAATATTTAGGCATGATTTGGCTAATTTCTTTGTCAATAAATGATCTTCTCTCTCTAGGACCGTCCTTAACTAACTTAAGGTCCTCTGGAGAAAAAATTACGACATTTAAGTTCCCCAGCAATTCTTGAATTTTTTGAATATGAATCTTATTAACTTTTATTCCCTTTTTATTCTTTCCAATTGCAACTTCAATTAAACCTTTTGAAGAGTTTTTTAAATAATTTCCACCGATATATAGGTTTTCACTTCCGAATTTTATGACTTCCTTGTCTTTATTGGTTCTAAATGATTTTCCAAATGATAGCATGTATATAGCTTCTACAATGTTAGTTTTTCCTTGTCCATTTTTTCCAACGAGTAAATTTATGTTTTTCTCAAAATTTAAATGTAAATTATCATAATTTCTAAAATTTATTAGTTGTAAGCTATTTAATCGCATAAGAATACTCTCCTTAGAGTACTAACTTACTTTGTTAGTGTTATTTGATTTCCTTCTACTTCAACAACATCTCCAGGTACTAATTTTTTACCTCTTCTTGTTTCAACTTCACCATTTACTTTTACAACGCCCTCTTGAATAAGGTATTTTGCATGTCCACCTGTTGATGCAATATCAGCAAGTTTTAGAAATTGATCTAATTTTATATATTCTGATTCTATTTTCAATTCAAGCATAACTTACCCTCCTACAATTTTTAATCTAATAACTTATTATATCATAACTAAAAAAAACTCGTACTATTTATTTTTAGACGAGTTTTTTTTATGTATTCCTTTTCTGTAATATATTAACATTTATTAACAGTTGTGGATTATTTAGTGGATTAATTATTAGAAGATATTCTTACTGGTAAAAGTAAGTATGTATATTTTGTTCCATCAGCTGGCTTAATTATACAAGGATTCACATTTGTTGTGAATTCTATAAATATTTCTTCACAATCTATATTTTTAAGTCCCTCTAATAAATATCTTGAGTTAAATGCTATATCTAAATAATCACCTTCTAGTGATAATGCCACTTCTTCATAAACATTACCTTTTTCGTTGTTTGAAGTTATAGCCATCACAGAATCTCTTATAGATAATTTTATAAGATTATTAAGTTCAGATTGAGAAAGTAAAGATGCCCTTTCTATACTGTTTAATAAATCTCTTGTTTTTAATTTTATTTTTGAATTATACTCCCTTGGGCATAACTTGTTATAGTCTATGAATTCTCCATCTAGAAGTCTTGTTACTATTTTAGTTTCATCCAATATGAAAATAGCATTTTTTTCATTGAATCCAACTTTAACATCTTCTTCTGAAGATAATAAACTATTCACATCAATTAGTGTTTTCCCTGGGATAATTATCTTAGCTTTTATATCTTCATGGCTTAAGTTATCCACTTGACAACTTCTAACCGCAAATCTATAACCATCTATTGCAACTAAGTTTATATTTCCATTTTCTATTTCTAAAAGCTCTCCCATAAGTATTGGCTTAGTTTGATCTTGTGATGTTGCAAATACTGTTTGTTTTATCATACTTTTTAGTACGTCTTGAGGTATGCTATATAACTTATCCTCATTAACATCTGGAATTTGTGGATATTCTTTTGCTGAATCCCCTTTTATTTTGAATTTTGAGTTTAAACAATTTATATAAACATTGTTATCTTCATCTGTTTCTATTTCTACAAATGAATCTGGTAATTTTCTTATTATATCCCCAAATAGTTTTGAATTTATTACTATACTTCCTTCTTCAATTACTTCTGCTGAAACATGAGTTTCTATTCCTATTTCTAAATCATATCCCTTTAAGACTATTTCATCTTGTTTCGTAACTATTAAAACACCTTTTAGTAAGTCTAAAGTTGTTTTTGAATTAATAGCCTTTTGCACAATTCCAATTTTATTAGCTAATAGTTTTTGATTACAAATTATCTTCAATGTGGATAACCTCCTTGTTGCTTTTTAATAAAATAATTAATAATAATGATAGTAGTATTAGTAGTAGGTGTTGTTGATAATGTGTATAAGTACTTGTAGAATACTGATATCAATGATTGCAGCATGTGTACAAAATGTGTATAACTATGCAAAAACCTATTGATAACTTTGTGGAAAGATTATGGATAACTTTTTGCCAAAAATTATATACACATCTATTCACAGGTTTATCCACAAGTATTCACAGGTAAACTGTGTATAACTTTACCCTTTTAATTCTGCTATTATTTTACTTATTTTCTCTTTTAATTCACTATTTTTTTCAAGCTCAAGATCTTTTGAAATTTTGTCATGAGCGTGTATAACTGTAGTATGGTCTCTTCCTCCAAATTCGTTTCCTATCTTAGGTAACGATAAGTCTGTAAGCTCCCTACTTAAATACATTGCTATTTGGCGTGGATAAGCTATTGTTCTTGTTCTTTTCTTAGAATTAAAGTCATCCATTTTGATTCCAAATGCAGTAGAAACTTTTTCTTTTATTCTATTTACAGATATCTCTTGGCTTTCTGATGTTGTTACAATGTCTTTTAAAGCTTCAACAGCTAAGTCGTAAGATATATCTTTGTTGATAAGTGATGAATAAGCTACAACTCTTGTTAGAGCGCCTTCTAACTCTCTTATATTTGATTTTATATATGTAGCTATATAATTCATTACTTCATTAGGAATATCTATATTTTCTATTTGAGCTTTTGTTTTTAATATAGCTATTCTTGTTTCAAAATCAGGTGGTTGAATATCTGCGATTAATCCCATTTCGAAACGAGATCTTAACCTGTCTTCTAATGTAGGTATCTCTTTTGGAGGTCTATCACTAGAAATAATTATTTGTTTATTTGCTTCATGTAAAGCATTGAATGTGTGGAAGAACTCTTCTTGAGTACCTTCTTTACCTGCTATAAATTGAATATCGTCTATAAGCAGTATATCAACATTTCTATATTTATCCCTAAATTCCTCGTTTTTATCGCTTTTTATTGAATTTATAAGTTCATTTGTAAATTTTTCAGATGATACATAAACAACTTTTGCATCATTTTGCTCTTTCATAATAGAGTGTCCGATCGCATGCATTAAGTGAGTTTTTCCAAGTCCAACACCACCATATAAGAATAGTGGATTATATGCTCTTGCTGGTGATTCAGCAACTGCAACACAGGCAGCATGAGCAAATCTATTACTATTTCCTATTACGAATGTATCAAATGTGTATTTAGGATTTAGTCTAGGGTAATTTCTAATAATATTATTGTTACTATTGTTGTTAATAATATTATTATTATTTGAAGTTTTTAAAGGATTTTGTTCAACTTCGTTACTATCAGAAATAATTTTAATTTCAAATTTGTTTGAAGTAAGTTGGCTTAAGCAACTTTCTATCAAATTTAAATATCTAGTTCTTAATATATCTTCTGCAAATTCAGTAGGTGCAAGTAATGTCAACTCATTCGAATTTGTTTCAATAGGTACAGTGTTTTTAAAAAATGTTTCAAAGCTAGCAGATGCAACTTCACCTTTTATAAGTTGCAATGTTTTTTTCCATAATGAAACGATGTCCATATTTAAACCTCCAACAAATTATTAGTTTTTCCACAGAAATATCCACAAAAAGCTTAAAAAATGACAAAGTTAGAATTCTAATATAGTTACTAACAACAATCGGTGGATAACTTGTGGATAATGTGTGCGTACGTATTTAATATATATAATTATTAACAAGCTGTGGATAAAGTTATTAAGATTATTAAGTATTGTAATTTCAATGAATAGTAATAATATTGTCAATAAAAGTGCTAGTTATACACAAGAATATCCACATGTTGTGAATTGCTTAATAACTTTATCCACAGTATTAACATGCACCTTAATAATATCAAAAAATTTTCCAAATTACAATATGACTAAATTAAATTATCCACAAATAAACAGGGATGTGGATAATTTAATTAACATAGTGTGAATCAAATGTGCATATAAAAAAATATATTATTTGCAGGCTAAAAGCAAGAGCCAATTTTACAAATTAAATAAAAAAATAAAAAGGCAAAATTTGATGGATTAAGAGTATAAATTTGTGGAAAATGTGAATTAGTTTATTTTTAGTTAATATAAAGGAGGTATTTTAGAGAAAATATAAAAAAGGTATAAAAAATTTTTAAATGTTTATATTGTAATAATGAAGAAATATAAAAAGAAGTCACATTTTCAACAGATAAATGTGGATAGTTGTGGATAAAATAGAATATGTAGATGAACTTAAAATCAAATTGTAGTAGGTTAAGACCAAGGGCTAAAAAAATGAATAAATTATTTTGAAATTAATCTGTTAAGATATGCACATATATGTTGATAATAATGTGAATATATTTTTGCATTATGTGTAATTTTTATAAAAAATTTAACCGTTTTAATATGTTTAATAAGCTCAAAAACTCGTTGACAACCTAATTAAAAGCATTTATAATAATATGTGTTATGTTTACTTTGAAAGTAAAATTATTATTTTTATAAATGGAAAAAAATTTGAAAGGCGGTGCAAAGAATGAAAAGAACTTATCAGCCAAAAAAAAGACAAAGAAAAAAAGAACACGGATTTAGAAAAAGAATGAAAACTTCTAACGGAAGAAACGTGTTAAAAAGAAGAAGATCTAAAGGAAGAAATAGATTAACTCATTAATTTAAAAAGGCCGCTTAAGAAAGTGGCCTTTTTGCGTAATTTTTTTAAATTTAAAAATGAAGAAAACAATGAAGCTGTGTTTATGGAGGATTAACTAAGATGTATTTTAATGAAACTGAACGTTTGAGAAAAGACTCTGATTTTAGACGAGTTTATAAACACGGTAAATCTTTTGCAAATAGATACTTAGTAATGTATATAATGCGAAACAATTTAGAATATAATCGAGTGGGCATATCAGTTTCTAAAAAGGTAGGAAAAGCGATTGTTCGCAACAAGGTTAAAAGAAAAATAAGAGAATCATTTAGATTAGATGTTGATGGCAAAATAAAATCTGGATACGATATAGTTTTTATTGCTAGAGTTGCAATAAACGACGTGCAATACAACGAAGTTAATAAATCTATGAAGCATCTCGTAAATAAGTTTAAATTATTTAATAGATAATTGTTTCTAAATTATGGAGGTTCAAATTTGTTGAATAAAATAGTTTATAAATTGAAGGAAATAAACGTTTATTTATCGAAAGTATGTATTTACTTAATAAGATTTTATCAAAAATATATATCTCCATTGAAAGGACCTACTTGTAGATTTTATCCAACATGCTCTCAATATGCAATAGAAGCATTTAAAAAATATGGAGTGATAAAGGGCATGTTTCTCACAATAAAGAGAATACTAAAATGCCACCCATTCCATCCAGGGGGCTATGATCCTCTAAAATAATATTTCGGGAGGTATACGAATTGTTAGACGCAATAGGGAATTTTTTAGGTATTATACTTAGCTTTATAGTAAATATAGTTAATGACTATGCTTGGTCAATAATCATATTCACTATATTAGTTAGATTATGTCTTCTGCCTTTAATGGTAAAACAAATCAAGTCAACTAAGGCAACGCAAGATATTCAACCTAAAATAAAGGAAATTCAAGAAAAATATAAGAATAAGCCAGAAAAACAACAAGAAGAAATAATGAAGCTTTGCAAGGATGCAAAAATAAATCCTATGGCAGGATGCTTGCCGATGTTTATACAATTACCAATATTAATGGGGTTATTTGCACTATTAAGAAATCCTGTTTCATATGGGGTGTTTCCTAATGAAGCGGCATATCATGCTGCTAACCACGGATTCTTATGGATTTCAAGTGTATCACAAACGCATAACTTAAGTTTAGGTATACTATCTGGTATAAGTGCTTACTTCATGCAAAAATCTATGGCAACAACTGATGAGTCTCAAGCTCAAATGATGAAATCGATGACGATAGTAATGACAGCTATGTCTTTCTGGTGGGGATATACGTATGAAGCGGGTCTTGCACTTTATTGGACAATGAGTAATATATTCTCAATAGCACAATACTATTTAGTAACAAGTCCTTTAAAAGCTAAGATGGCTAACTCTGAGGAGGAAGTAGTTAAAGATGAAAAATCAAGCGATAGAAAATCAAACAAAAAAGAACAATCAAACAGACAATCAAAAAAGTCTGGAACTAAGAAGTAAGTCACAAGAAGAAGCAATACAAAAAGCAATTGAGCAATTAAATGTAGATAAAGAAGATATCGAAGATATAAAAGTTGAAGTTATTGAAGAACCAAGTAAAGGATTCTTAGGTTTTATAGGAGCTAAAGATGGACTTTATAAAATAACTTTAATTGAAAAACAAATAGAAATAAAAGAAATTGATATAGCAAAAGAGTTTATAGAAACAATGTTACATAATGCAAAAGTAAATGCTGATGTAATAGCTACTCAAGAAGATAATTTAATAAAAATTAATATCAAAGGAAAAGAAGCAACATGTCTAATAGGTAGACGTGGTGAAACTTTAGATGCTGTTCAATTCTTAACTGGTTTAGCTCTTAATAAAATAAATAAAGATTCTCACTGTAGAGTACTAGTAGATATAGAAAACTACAGAGAAAAAAGAGAACAATCTTTAATTAGATATGCTAACAAAGTAGCTAGAGAAGTAGCTAAAACTAAAAAAACTAAAAAATTAGACTATATGAATCCATATGAGAGAAGAATAGTTCACTCAGCACTTCAAAATGATAAGTATGTAATTACTTACAGTGAAGGAACAGATCCATATAGAAGATTAGTAATAGAGTATAAAAGATAATTTGAAAACCTCCTAAGATATAGGGGGTTTTCTTTTTAAGTAGTATTTTTTAAAATATTTTTACTAGATATTTATAGAATTTTTAAATTAGGTATAAAATGTTAATAAGTGTTGATATAATATTCAATTGAGTTTGAGTTAAAAATGTTAAAATAGAGATTGTAAAATTTAAATAGAAAATATAATTAGAAATTTAAGAGGTGATAATTTTGTTTATAGATGATACAATAGCAGCTATTGCCACTGCCCCAGGTGAAGGTGGTATAGGAATAATAAGAATAAGCGGAAGCAACTCATTACCAGTTGCAGAAGAAATATTTAAATCAGTATCGGGTAAAAAAATAAGTGAATATAATCTTAGAACATTAATATATGGAAATATATTTGATGGAGAAAAAAGAATAGATGAAGTTTTAGTAGCTTATATGAAAGGACCTAACTCATACACAGGTGAAGACGTAATAGAAATAAATTGCCACGGTGGATTTATTTCAGTTAAAAAAATATTAGAACTAATATTAACTAAAGATGTTAGATTAGCAGAAGCTGGTGAATTTACAAAGAGAGCATTTTTAAACGGAAGAATAGATTTATCTCAAGCTGAAGCTGTTATAGATGTAATAAAATCAAAAACAGATAAAGCACAAGAAGTTGCTCAAAATCACTTAGAAGGAGCTTTAGCTAAAAAAATAAGAAGTCTTAGAAATAATGTTACAGAAGTTCTGGCACAATTAGAAGTTTCTATAGATTTCTCTGATGAAGATGTAGAAGATGTTACTTATAAAGAAATAGAAGACAAATCTTTAGCATTAAGAGATGAAATTAAAAAGTTATATGATTCAGCTGAGAGCGGTAAAATTCTTAGAGATGGACTAAAAACAGTAATAATCGGTAAACCAAACGTAGGTAAATCATCATTATTAAACTCTATCTTAGGAGAAAATAGAGCTATCGTAACAGAAATAGCAGGGACTACAAGAGATGTTATAGAAGAGTTCGTAAACATCAAAGGTATTCCACTAAAAATAGTAGATACTGCAGGTATAAGAGAAACAGAAGATATAGTTGAAAAAATAGGTGTTCAAAAATCTAAAGAATCTATAGATTCAGCAGATTTAGTTATAATAGTTTTAGATTCATCAAAACCATTAACTGATGAAGATTTAGAAATACTAGAAAATGCTAGAAGTAAAAAGACAATAGTATTATTAAATAAAATAGACTTAGAACAAGCTATAGACCAAACTGTAATTGAAGAAATTGTAGGAAAAGAGAATATAATAAAAATTTCAGCACTTAAAAATGAAGGAATTGAGAAAATACATGATAAAATAGAGGCGATGGTATTTGCCGGAGATGTTAAGAGTTCTTCAAGTGTTGTTATAACAAACTCAAGACATAAAGATGCATTATTTAAAGCTTATAACTCAATAAATGATGCTATAGCTGGAATAGATCAAAGATTACCATATGATTTCATAGAAGTAGATTTTAAAAATATTTGGGACTACTTAGGATATATAAATGGAGATACAGTACAAGAAGATTTACTAGATACAATCTTCAGCAACTTCTGTATAGGAAAATAACAATTAATATTTTAAAACAAGATATAAATTATTTATAGACAGGAAAACAAATCTAAAAAATATATTTATATCTTGTTGATTTTAAATACTATAAGTTTATAATTTATAGATGTGTAATAAACTATGTGAAATAGAAATGTTCCCCGTGGAACATTTTTAGAAAGGAGCAATAATGATAACATTTGATGCAGGAAATTATGATGTAATCGTAGTTGGTGCAGGACATGCAGGATGTGAAGCTGCATTAGCTTCAGCTAGAATGGGATGTAAAACATTAATGGTTACATTAACACTAGATTCAATAGGAATGATGCCTTGTAACCCATCAATAGGTGGAACAGGAAAAGGACAATTAGTTAAAGAAGTAGATGCCCTAGGTGGAGAAATGGGAATTAACATAGATAAAACTTTTATACAAAGTAGAATGTTAAATACTGCAAAAGGACCGGCAGTACACTCACTAAGAGCACAAGCAGATAAATTTAAATATCATACAGAAATGAAAAAAACTCTAGAAAATGAACCAAATCTAGAAATAGTAATGGATGAGGTTGTTGATTTAATTAATGACGGAAACGTAATAAAAGGTGTTATAACTAGAATGGGATGTAAATATCATTCTAAAGCAGTTATATTAGCAACTGGAGTTTACTTAAATTCATTAATTTATATAGGTGAAGTAACATTAAACGAAGGACCTAATGGATTAGGTTATGCAGAAAGATTAACTGATAAATTAGTTGATTTAGGATTAGATATGAGAAGATTCAAAACTGGTACACCAGCAAGAATCCACAGAGATAGTATAGATTTCTCAGAAATGGTACCTCAAGAAGGTGATGAAAAAGTAACTCCATTCTCATTTATGAGTGATGATTTAAAAATAGACCAAGTATCTTGTTACTTAGCAAGAACTAACTTAGATACACATAAAGTTATAATGGACAACATAAACAGATCAGCTATGTATAGTGGAAAAATAAACAGTACAGGGCCAAGATACTGTCCATCAATAGAAGATAAAGTTGTTAGATTCAACGATAAAGAATCACATCAAACATTTATCGAGCCAGAAGGTTTAGATACAAAAGAAATGTATATTCAAGGTATATCTACAAGTTTACCATATGAAGTACAACTTCAAATGTATAGAAGTATGAAAGGTCTTGAAAACTGTAAAATAATGAGACCTGCATATGCAATAGAATATGATTGCTTAAATCCAACACAATTAAAAGCTTCACTAGAAATAAAAGTTACAGAAAACTTATTTAGTGCAGGACAATTTAATGGTACATCAGGATATGAAGAAGCAGCAGCTCAAGGACTTATGGCTGGTATAAATGCAGCAAGAAAAATACAAGGAAAAGAACCATTTATATTAGATAGATCAGAAGCATATATAGGTGTTCTAATAGACGACTTAATAACTAAAGGAACTAATGAACCTTATAGAATGATGACATCAAGAGCAGAATATAGACTTTACTTAAGACAAGATAATGCTGATATGAGACTTACTGAAAAAGGATATGAAATAGGTCTTGCAAGCCAAGAAAGATATGATAGATTCTTAGCTAAAAAAGCATTAGTAGAAGCTGAATTAGAAAGATTAAAAACTGAAAGAGTTACACCAAAAGAAGTAAACGAATTATTAGCACAAAAAGGTGCATCAGAAATAAAAGTAGGTTTATCTTTATATGACTTCTTAAAAAGACCAGAAGTAACTTATGACTTATTAGAACAAATAGGTAAAGGTGCATCAGAAGAAGTTCCTTATGATGTAAAAGAACAATGTGTGATAATGTCTAAGTATGAAGGATATATAGATAAACAATTAAAACAAATAGATCAATTTAAAAAATTAGAAAAGAAAAAACTACCAGAAGATATAGATTATTCAACAATAGAAGGTCTTAGAATAGAAGCAAGACAAAAACTTAATGATATAAAACCATTATCAATAGGTCAAGCATCTAGAATATCAGGAGTTTCTCCTGCTGATATATCTGTATTACTTATCTATCTTGAACAAATGAGAAGAACAAGAGGTGGAAATAATGAGTAATATAGAAATACTAAGACAAGGTATAGAAGACTTTGGAATAGAGGCTAGCGATAAAATGCTAGCTGATTTCCAAAAGTATAAAGAGATATTAGTTGAATGGAATCAAAAAATGAACCTAACAGGAATAGAAGATGAAAAGGAGGTTTTCATAAAACATTTCTTAGATTCTGTATCTGCTGTTACAAAAGGTTATATAAAAAATGGAATGTCTTTAATTGATGTTGGAACAGGAGCAGGATTCCCAGGAATGCCTCTAAGAATCTGTTTACCAGAATTAAAAGTAACATTACTTGATTCTTTAAATAAAAGAATTAACTTCTTACAAGAAGTAGCAAATCAATTAGATATAGATGATATAGAATTTATTCATGGAAGAGCTGAAGATTTCGGTAAAAGTGAAGAATATAGAGAATGTTTTGATATAGCAACAGCTAGAGCTGTAGCTGGATTACCTGCACTTATGGAGTTTTGTGTTCCATTTGTAAAAGTAGGCGGATACTTTGTTTGTCTAAAAGGACCAAATGCTAATTTAGAATTAGAAGAATCTAAAAAAGCTATGGAAGCATTAGGTTTAGAATATATCGAAAAAATAGATATAAAACTACCAGAAATAGATTTAGATCATAATATATTAGTATTTAAAAAAGTTAAAAATACACCAAGTAAGTATCCTAGAAAAGCAGGAAAAGTTACTAAAAATCCTATAAAATAATATATAATGCTTTGAAGACCAAAAATATAAAGGATTACAACATAAAATGAAGAATAATATTCTTAAAGAAAGTTGATAAATAGAGACGGAGATTGTTTAATCAAATCATAACAATGGAATCAGTTTAAATCTAAAAAATAGTTATAAATGAAAGAGGTATGTTATGGAAGAGAAAATAGTTATACAAATACCGATAGAAGAAATAGTCCCAAATCCATATCAACCAAGAAGAGTATTTTCTGAAAAGTCATTAGAAGAGTTAAAAAATTCAATTGAAAGTTATGGAGTATTACAACCGATTACTGTAAGAAAGAAAAATGAAAAGTTTGAATTGGTTGCAGGAGAGAGAAGACTTAGAGCTGCAAAGCTGGCTAACTTAAAAACAATACCTGCTATAGTACATGAAGTATCTGATGAAACATCAGCCGTATTAGCATTATTGGAAAATCTGCAAAGAGAAGATTTAAATTTTATAGAAGAAGCTTTGGGCTATGAGAATTTAATAAAAGAGCATAATTTCACTCAACAACAATTAGCTGAAAAACTAGGTAAAAATCAATCTACAATTGCTAATAAGCTGAGAATATTGAAATTGCCAGAATCTATAAAAGAATCATTAGTCTAAAACGGACTTACAGAAAGACACGCACGTGCGTTACTTAAATTACCTAACGAGGAATTAATGAGTCAAGTTGTATCAAAAATAATTAAAAATGAATTGACTGTTAAAAAGACAGAAAAGCTTGTAAAAGATATTTTGGATAATATAGAAGCAAAAGAAGACACAGAAAAAAAACAAAATATTAAATGCTCAATGAGCATAAGGATATATCTTAACACATTAAAACAGGCTTATGATGCTATACTAAATACCGGCATAGAAGCTAAATATAATGAAATAGATAAGGGAGATTATATGGAAGTAGTCGTTAAAATCCCGAAAAAATAGAATTACTGCATAGCAGTAATTTTTTTTTAAACAAAGACAATTTATAATCTAAATTACTTAAAAATTATAGGAGGATATAATTTAATGTTAGAACAAGAATTAAATAAAAACGCAAATTTATTAACTGATGAAAATCAAACTCAAATTGTAAATGTAAAAATATCTGATATATATCCAAATAATACTCAACCGAGAATACATTTTGATGAAGATAAAATAATCGCATTATGTGAATCTATAAAAAAACATGGCGTACTTCAACCGATTGTGTTGAGAAAAGACGAAGATGGTAAATATATGATTATTGCTGGAGAAAGAAGATATAGAGCAAGTATTATGGCAAAAAAACAAGAAATACCTGCAATAATAAAAAATATACCTATTAAAGAAGTAATGGAAATTGCCTTAGTTGAAAATCTTCAAAGAGAAAATTTAAATATAATAGAAGAAGGAAAAGCATATAAAAATTTAATAGAAGAATATCATTCTACACAAGAAGAAATAGCAGAATTAGTAGGTAAAAGTAGACCATATATAACTAATACAATGAGATTATTGAACTTGTCTGAAGAAGTTAAAAAATACATAGAATTAAATAAAATTTCTCCAGGGCATGGAAAGGCGTTACTAAGGGTTAGTGACGAAATGAAACAGATTGAATTAGCACAAAGAATAATAAATGAAAATCTATCAGTAAGAAAGACAGAAGAGATAGTAAAAAATATAGTAGAAGATAAAAAAATTAAAAATAAATTAAAAGAAAAAGATATATTCATTAAAGATATAGAAGAAAGATTAATGAATACTTTAGGGACTAAAGTTAATATATCTTCTGGTAAGAAAAAAGGAAAAATAGAGATAGAATATTATACAGATGAAGATTTAAATGATATAATAGATAGACTTTTAGAGGAATAAAATGAAAAAGATTAAGAAAAAAGCTATAGTAGATAAAAGTTCTTGTGTGGCTTGTGGTACTTGTCTAA
>NZ_JADPET010000003.1 GCF_015667935.1 Clostridium sp. 1001270J_160509_D11
AATATAAAACAGAATATATAAAATAAGTAATAAATCTATGGAAGAAATTAACGTAATAAAAGTTTAGAGAGTTTTTATAATAAATGGATAAATTGGAAAAATAAAAATGTGATTTATATAAATCAGGAGGTGATTATATGCTTTATAAAAAGAAATGGACTTTGAGACATTTCGGGAAAATAGAACAAGATAAAATGAGTGAAAAAATTGGTATTTCCCCGGAAATAAGCCAAATATTAAAAAATAGAGACATAATAACAGAAAAAGATGCGGAAATATTCATGAATCCATCTTTAGATTATTTAAGAGACCCATTTTTGATGAAAGATATGCAAAAAGGTGTAGATAGAATAAAAGAAGCTATCGAAAAAAATCAACGAATATTTATTTATGGAGATTACGACGTGGACGGCGTATCGTCAACTTCTGTATTAGTTTTATATTTTAAGTCGATAGGATATGATGTTAATTATTACATACCAAATAGATTAAAAGAAGGTTATGGAATTAGTGTTGAAGCATTAGAAAAAATCAATGAAATGGGATGCGATTTATTAATAAGTGTTGACTGTGGGATTACATCAGCAAAAGAAGTAGAATTTGCGAAAGAACTTGGAATGGATGTTATAATTACTGACCACCATGAATGCCAAGATGAAGTGCCAGACGCAATCGCAGTAATAAATCCCAAACAAGAAGACTGTACTTATCCATATGATTTTTTATGTGGATGTGGAGTAGCATTTAAATTAATACAAGCTTTAACACCACCAGAAGAATTTAAGACAACTATGTACAATTATCTAGAAATTGTGACATTGGCTACAATATGCGACATAGTGCCATTAAAAGATGAAAATAGAATAATTGTAAAAAATGGTCTTAAAATTATGAAAGATGGTAAAAATATAGGTTTAAAAGAGCTTATAAAAGTATGTGGCATAGACACTCACCAAATAAAATCATCACACATAGGATATTCTGTAGGGCCTAGAATAAATGCATCAGGTCGTCTAGGATATTCTTACTTAGGAGTAGAGCTTTTCACAGCAGATGACCCTAAAAAAGCAAAAGAAATAGCGCTTGATTTAGAAGAAAAAAACAGTGAAAGACAGTTAATAGAAAGCAAGATGTATAGTGAGGCTGAGGCGATTATAAATAGCGACCCGGCATACCAAGATGATAAAGTTTTAGTTATAGCTAATGAAGGTTGGCAACATGGAATAATAGGAATAGTAGCATCAAAATTAACTGAAAAATATTATAAACCAACAATCTTATTGACTATAGAAGAAGGTATGGCGACAGGGTCTGCAAGATCAATAAAAGGATTTAGCATATTTGATGCACTTGTCAAATGCAAAGACTTAATGACTAAATTTGGTGGACACGAACAAGCAGCAGGACTTTCTATGAATATGGAAAATATAGATGAACTTAGAAAAAGAGTAAATGAAATAGCTGACTACAATTTAAGCCAAGAAGATCTAATTGAAAATGTAAAAGTAGAATATGAGCTACAAGAAGGTCAAGTAGATTTAAAATTAGTAGATGACCTTCATTTATTAGAGCCATTTGGAATGAGTAATCCAACACCGAGATTTATAATGAGGGATTTACTTCTTTCTAATATAGGGTTTGTTGGAGCAGCAAAACAACACCTTAAATTAACTCTTCAAAAAGACCATGTCTATGAGGCTATAGGATTTAATATGGCTTATTTAGCAGATGATTTTACTAGAGGAGATAAGGTAGATGTATTGTTCCAACTTGATGAAAATAACTATAACAACAATAGAAAAGTACAATTTTTACTTAAAGATGTAAGAATGGCACATCCAAAATCTGCGATAAAGGATTTTAATTCTATTAAGTTATTTTCAAAGATTGTTCCAAAAGATACGAACAATTTATACCAAATAGATTACAATTTAGAAAATAAAAGAATAAAAGAGAATAATTTTGGAGAAAATGAAATATCAGATAATTTTTATAATAAAAGTAATGATATAAAAAATATAAATATATTTGAGTATTTCAAAGAAGACACTTTAGTAATGTGTAATACGTTAAATGGATTTTTTAGAGCATATTCAGACTTATCACTTATAGAAGAAGAATTTGATGTCGAATTTGGCAAAATATCTAAAAATACACATAAAATAAAACTTATATTTTCTCCTAATCTTGATAAATTAGATTTAAACATATATAATAGTATTATTCTTTACGATGTTTTATATAATAAACAAGAATATTTGTATTTATTAGATAATATTGGTACAAATAGTAAAATTATGAAGTATTATGACGAAAAAAGTAAATTATATTTAAATAATATAATGGAAAACATAGTACCTACGAGACAAGAATTTATATTTGTATATAAATATTGTATTACAAATAAACATATAGATATCACACTTAATAAGATAAAGGCTGTATTTGGAATTATGCCACTTAAATTATTTACTATATTAAGTGTATTTAGAGAATTTAATTTATTAAATTATGAAATAAACGATAAAAACAATAATTTAATTATAGATTTTACAGAAGAATCTGTATCTAAATTTAATCTTGATGAAAGTTTGATACTTACGAATATGAAACATCTAAGAGAGAGTTGCTTAGAACGCTATTAGGAGGAATCTAAAATGGATTTAAAAAAATGTGTAAGGGTTATTGAAGATTTCCCAAAAGAGGGAATTAGTTTTAAAGACATAACAACTTTATTACAAGATGGAGAAGCTTTAAAATATACTATTGATCAAATAGCAGAAGATTTAAAGGATAAAAACGTAGATATAGTTGTTGGGCCAGAAGCAAGAGGATTTTTAATAGGAACTCCAGTTGCTTATGCATTAGGTGTTGGGTTTGTACCTGTTAGAAAACCAGGAAAATTACCAGGAGAAGTTGAAAGATTTGAGTATGATTTAGAATATGGATCAAACATATTAGAAATACACAAAGATGCAATAAAACCAGGTCAAAGAGTAGCAATAGTTGACGATTTACTAGCTACAGGAGGAACTACTGAAGCAGCAATAAAACTAATAGAACAATTAGGTGGAGAAGTAGTTTCAACACAATTCTTAATAGAATTAGAAGATTTAAATGGTAGAGATAAATTACAAGACTGCCATGTAAATGCTCTAATTAAATACTAGAATAATAATAGTTGGTATATACCAACTATTTTCATATATATAAAAATATAGGATAATCAGGTGGTAATATGTATGACAAGGAATTACAAGAAATTTTAGATAAAATTAAAAAATACGCTCCTAACGCCGACGTAACACCAGTTATAAAAGCATACGAATTAGCAAAATCTGCTCATGCAGGCGTATTTAGAAAATCGGGTGAGCCATATATAATTCATCCAATAGCTGTTGCAAATATCTTAGCCGATTTAGAGCTAGATATGGAAGTTATAGCAGCAGGTCTACTACACGATGTCGTAGAAGATACACCTTACACATATGAAGACATTACAGAACTATTTGGAAAAGATATAGCCGACTTAGTAGACGGAGTAACTAAATTAGGTAAAATTAAGTATCAAACAAAAGAAGAGTCTCAAGCTGAAAACCTTAGAAAAATGTTCTTAGCAATGGCTAAAGATATTAGGGTTATATTAATTAAATTAGCTGATAGACTTCACAATATGAGAACTCTTAAATTTATGCCAGAGGAAAAAGCTAAATATAAAGCTAAAGAAACTCTAGAAATATATGGTGGAATTGCTCATAGAATAGGTATCTCAAAGATTAAATGGGAATTAGAAGACTTAGCTTTAAAATATATCGATCCAGAAGGTTATCGAGAACTTTCTGATAAGATAACAATGAAAAGAAGTCAAAGGCAGGAATACATAGATAAAATAGTACATTTATTAGAAGAAAAATTCAAAGAAGTCGATATAAATTGCGAAGTATCTGGTAGACCAAAACATTTTTATAGTATCTATAAAAAAATGAAAAAGAAAAATAAAACGTTCGAAGAAATTTATGATTTAACTGCTGTAAGAATAATTGTCGATACAGTTAAAGATTGTTATGCTGTTTTAGGAATGGTTCATACAATGTGGATTCCAATGCCAGGTAGATTTAAAGATTATATTGCTATGCCAAAACCAAATCTTTATCAATCTCTTCATACAACGGTAATTGGTCCTGATGGAGAACCTGTAGAGATACAAATTAGAACGCATGAAATGCATGAAATAGCTGAAAACGGTATAGCTGCCCACTGGAAATATAAAGAGGGAATCACAGGCAACCAAGATGCTAAGATGGAACAAAAATTAAAATGGCTAAGACAAATGATGGAATGGGAAAAAGACGTCCAAGACCCACATGAGTTTTTAGATGCATTAAAAGACGATGTATTTAATAGCCAAGTTTATGTATTTACACCAAAAGGAGATGTAATCGAATTACCAGCAGGTTCAACTCCAATTGACTTTGCTTATAGAGTGCATACAAACGTAGGAAATAAGTGTACTGGTGCAAAAATAAACGGTAAAATTGTTCCTATAAATTATAAATTACAAAACGGCGAAATTGTTGAAGTTATAACATCTTCAAATTCAACTGGACCTAGTCGTGACTGGCTAAATATAGTACAGACACCAACTGCTAGAAATAGAATAAGACAATGGTTCAAAAAAGAAAGAAGAGAAGAAAATATCGAACGTGGTACTGATATATTAGAAAAAGAATTTAAACGTTACAATATACCATACAAAAATTCAAGCATTCAAAAATTCTTAAATCAAGTTGCAAAAAAATTCAATCAACCAACATTAGAAGATTTAATTGCAACTATAGGATATGGTGGTATAGCAACATCACAAGTTATGCCAAAAGTCAGAGATTTCTACAATAAAGAAGTCAATCGACAAGAAAAAGAAAAAAGAATGCAAGAAAAAGAAGACAAAATTAAGAAAAACTTTGATGAGCATGAATATGCTAAGAAAAGAAAGAAAAAAGACAACGGTATAACTGTAAAAGGATTAGACAACATACTTGTAAGATTTGCAAAATGTTGTAACCCACTTCCAGGTGATGATATAGTAGGATATATCACTAAAGGTAGAGGTGTTGCAATCCACAGAAGAGACTGTACTAATATAAAACTAGACGATGAATTCCTACAAAATAGACTTGTAGAAGTTGAGTGGAATAATCCTGAAAAGAGCAAATTTGAAGGAGAAGTAAAAATCATCGCAGTAGATAGAGTAGGTCTTTTAAATGACATTATACATGTTGTATCTATGGAAAAACTAAGCATAAGCGGTATAAACTGTAGAGTCCTAAAAGACAACACAGCAAATATCAGCTTATTAGTCGAAGTTAACGATATATCAGAATTAAAACAACTTATGAAAAAAATAAAATCAATTCCAGGGGTTGACGACGTTTCAAGAATGAGAAATTAATCCCAGAATTTTATATACTCATAAAATAATTTGAAATTTAGGGAGGCAGATATGAGAGCTGTTGTTCAAAGAGTAGCGAGTTCGAGAGTTACTGTAGATGAGAGAGTAACTGGAGAAGTTAAAAAAGGGTTATTAGTATTATTAGGGGTAACTCATGACGATACTTCTAAAGACGTAGACTATATGGTAGATAAGGTAACTAACTTAAGAATATTCGAAGATGAAAATGATAAAATGAACTTATCTTTAAAAGATATAGGTGGAGAGGTAATGGCAGTATCTCAATTTACACTTTATGGAGATGCGAGAAAGGGAAGAAGACCAAGTTTTTCTGATGCAGCAAGACCAGATGTAGCAAATCCTTTATATGAAGAATTTGTAGAAAAATTAAGAGCTCAAGGAATAACTGTAGGGACAGGGGAATTTGGTGCTCATATGATGGTTGAACTTACAAATGATGGACCAGTAACAATCTTATTAGAATCGAAAAAAGCTTTCTAGGAGGGGATTTTGATGATAATTGAAAAAGTTGTAGATAGATTTATGGATGAAAATACTTACATCATTGGAGATGAAAAAACAAAAAAATGTGCAATAATAGATCCAGGTGGAAGTACTATAGATATATTCAATAAAATAAAGCAACATGGACTTACTGTAGAATATATAATATTAACTCATGGACATGGAGATCATATATGCCGTGTACCAGAAATTAAAAGCAAAACAAATGCTAAAGTAATAGCTCATGTAAATGAAGAAGAAGTATTAATAGATAGAAATAAAAATTTAAGTGCTCAACTTCCAGGACCTTTAGTTGAATTTGAAGCGGATAAATATGTTCAAGAAGGTGATATTATAGAACTTGGAAGCCTTAAATTAAAAATTATACACACTCCAGGTCACACAAAAGGTGGAATGTGCATAAAAGTAGGAGAACACATATTCACAGGGGATACTTTATTTGCAGGAAGCATAGGAAGAACTGATTTTTATGGCGGAGATTACAAACAAATGATGAAATCTTTAAGAAAATTAGCTAAATACGATGATAATGCAGTAATATACCCAGGACATGGACCTACATCTACAATTGGAGTAGAAAAAAGAATGAATCCATATATGCAACAAATTTAAGTTTTTCCAGTACTGTTTTAGCTAATCAAGGCAGTACTGGTTTATTTTTTAATAAAATAGAAATAAAAAAGGAGACATAAAATGATAGGAGTTGTTCTAAAAGGACATGATTATAAATATGAAGTAAGTGAACTTATAAAATTATTCACTTCTGATTTTAGATTTATAGACGAGAGAGACTGCATGATGGTAATAGAAAACAGCATTTTCTATCATGGAGATAAAGTTTTTTCAAGAACTGTTTATTGTGAAAACTACGAAGAAATACTTAGCAATGTAGACCACAGAGACTTAAGTGGTTTAGATGAAAGAGCTCGTAAAAAAACAATAAAAGAAACAATTAAAAGAAGTATGTTCAAAATACTTGAACAAAAATTTAAATCTAATGTGCCTTGGGGTATTCTTACAGGAATAAGACCTGTAAAAATTGTCCATGCTTTATTAGACGAAGGAAAAGACGAAGAATATATAAAAGAAAAGTTAAAAGAAGATTATTATATAAAAGATGATAAAATAGAATTAGCATTAAACATAGCAAAAAGAGAACGACAATTTATCTACCCAATTGATGAAAATAAGGTATCATTATACGTAGGGATTCCTTTCTGTCCAACAAGATGTTATTATTGCTCATTCCCAGCAAATCCTGTTGATAAATTTGGTGGCAAAAAACCACTATATGTAGAAAAACTTCTTCAAGAAGCTAGAGGAGTGGCAGAACTTCTTAGAGATAATAATAAAGAAATAGAAACATTATATATCGGTGGAGGGACTCCAACAACTTTATCACCAGAAGAAATGGACACACTAATAAAAGGATTATATAAAGAATTTGATTTAAGCAAAATAAAAGAATTCACTGTTGAAGCTGGAAGACCAGACACAATAAACAGAGAAATCCTTGAAGTTCTTAAAAAACACGGTGTAGACAGAATTAGTATAAATCCACAGACTATGAATGACGAAACTCTACAAAAAGTAGGAAGAAAACACAGTGTAAATGATATAATTGAATGTTTCCAGTTGGCGAGAGAGCTAGGATTTGATAATATTAATATGGACATAATTTTAGGGCTTGTAGATGAAAATCTAGAAATGGTAGAAAACACTCTAAAACAAATAGAAAAACTTTCTCCAGAAAGTTTAACAGTCCATACACTAGCAGTTAAAAGAACATCTAAATTAAAAGAAAACATAGATGATTACGAATTAACTCAATTTGACGAAATGACTAAAATGATAGATTTATCTATGAAATATGCTAAAAAAATGGGACTTAACCCATATTACATGTATAGACAAAAACATATGCTAGGAAATCTAGAAAATATAGGTTATGCTAAAGAAGGATACGAATGTATCTATAATATTCAAATTATGGAAGAACGTCAAAGCAATATTGCCTTAGGGGCAGGTTCAATCACGAAATTTGTATATACAGATGAAAACAGAATCGAAAGAGTAGAAAACGTCAAAAATCTAGAACAATATATTGATAGAGTTGACGAAATGATAAATAGAAAATATGAGGAGGTACAGAAAAATGTTAAGTAAAGCACCTAGAGGAACTAAAGATATAACACCAAAGGATGTTTATAAATGGCATTATATAGAAAAGAAATTTAGAGAAATTTGTGCATTATATGGATATGAAGAAATAAGAACTCCTATCTTTGAACACACAGAAGTATTTTCTAGAAGTGTTGGGGACACAACTGACGTAGTTCAAAAAGAAATGTATACTTTCACAGATAGAGGAGATAGACAATTAAGTTTAAAACCTGAAGGTACTGCAGGTGTTATCAGATCATTTATAGAAAACAAAATGTACGCTGATACACAACCAACAAAATTATACTACATAACTCCATGCTTCAGATATGAAAGACCACAAGCAGGTAGACAAAGACAATTCCACCAATTTGGTATAGAAGTATTAGGAAGTGATGGACCATCAGTAGATGCTGAAGTTATAAGTCTTGCAGTTCAATTCTTCAATGAAATGGGACTAAACAACTTATCTGTTAATATAAACTCTGTAGGATGTCCTACATGTAGAGAAGAATACAACAGAAAATTAAAAGAATATCTAGACCAAAAAGTAGACGTATTATGTGAAACTTGTCTAGAAAGAAAAGATAAAAATCCAATGAGAGTTATCGACTGTAAGAACCCTCACTGTAAAGAAAACTTACAAGACATACCTTTCATGATAGACCACTTATGTGAAGATTGTAAGGATCACTTTGACAAATTACAAACTTACTTAAAAGAAATGGATATAAACTATGTAGTTGATAAAACTATAGTTAGGGGATTAGATTACTACAAAAAGACAGCGTTCGAAATTATATCTAACGACATCGGTTCTCAAAGTACAGTTTGTGGTGGAGGTAGATACGACGGACTAGTTGAAATGCTTGGTGGACCTAAAGGTATAAGCGGTATAGGATTTGCTCTTGGAGCAGAAAGATTATTATTAACTTTAGAAAATAACAATATAGAAATCGAAAATCCAAAATCAACTGATATATATATAGCAACTATAGGTGATGCAGCTAAGACTAAGAGCTTTAAATTAATAAAAGATTTAAGAACTAATCACATAAGTGCAGACAATGACCACTTAGATAAGAGTTTAAAAGCTCAATTTAAGTACTCTGACAAACTTAACGCTAAATACACAGTAGTTATAGGTGATGATGAGTTAGCTAACGATACAGCAACACTTAAAAATATGAAAACATCAGAACAAACAACTATAAAACTAAGCGAATTAGTTGACGAACTTAAAAAAAGATTATAATCTAATATATGAAAAATACTAGAGGGGCTGCTTATATTTTTGCTAACCACAAAATAGTAGTCCTCCTTTAGTGTGTAAATGATAAAGGAGAAAAACATGGAGACATTAAAAGGATTAAAGAGAACTCACTATTGTGGAGATCTTAGAATGGACAATGTTGGCGAAGAAGTTATTCTAAATGGTTGGGTTCAAAAGAAAAGAAACTTAGGCGGATTAGTATTCGTTGACTTAAGAGATATAAGAGGAATAAGCCAAATAATATTCGATGCTGACGTAAGTAAAGATGCATTTGAAAAAGCCGAAAAATTAGGTTCAGAATATGTTATAGCTGTAAAAGGTATAGTTCGTGAAAGACAAGCTAAAAACCCTAACATGGCTACTGGAGATATAGAAATATCAGCTACAGAACTTAGAGTTCTTAGCAAATCTCAAACTCCACCAATATATATAAAAGATGACGACAACGTATCTGAAGATAAAAGATTAAAATATAGATACTTAGACTTAAGAAAGCCTTCTATGCAAAATAACTTAATAATGAGAAGTAGAGTTGCTCAAATAGTAAGACAATACTTATCTGAAAACAACTTCTTAGAAATAGAAACACCTTTCTTAATAAAACCAAGTCCAGAAGGTGCTAGAGATTACCTTGTACCAAGTAGAGTTAACCCAGGTAAATTCTACGCTTTACCACAATCACCACAATTATTCAAACAAATATTAATGGTAAGTGGTATGGACAGATACTTCCAAATAGTTAAATGTTTCAGAGATGAAGATTTAAGAGCGGATAGACAACCAGAATTCACTCAAATAGACTGTGAAATGTCTTTCGTTGATGAAAATGATGTTATGACTATGATGGAAAACATGATAGGAAAAATATTCAAAGAAATACACAACATAGATATAGAATTACCACTTAAGAGAATGACTTATAAAGAAGCTATGGACAGATTTGGTTCTGATAAACCAGATACTAGATTTGCTATGGAACTTACAGATTTATCAGATTTAGTTAAAGACTGTGGATTTGGAGTATTCTCATCAGCTGCTAATACTGCTAACTCAAGCGTTAGAGCTATAAATGCAATCGGTGGAGCAGATGCATTCTCTAAAAAAGGAATGAAAAAATTAGAAGAACATGCTAAAACTTATAAAGCTAAAGGTTTAGCTTGGATAAAAGTTACTGAAGAAGGCATAGACTCTCCAATAGCTAAATTCTTCACAGAAGAAGAAATAAAAGCTATATTAGACAGAATGGACGCTAAAGCTGGAGACTTAATATTATTCGTAGCTGACAAAAACAAAGTTGTATACGATGCATTAGGTCAATTAAGACTAGAAGTTGCTAGAAAAATGGACTTAATAGACAAAAACAAATATAACTTATTATGGGTAACTGAATTCCCACTATTCGAGGAAGATGAAGAAACAGGTAGAATGATAGCAATGCACCATCCATTCACTTGCCCATTAGACGAAGATATAGATAAATTAGACCAAGAAGATAAAACTCAATTAAGAGCTAAAGCTTATGATATGGTATTAAATGGATATGAGCTTGGTGGAGGTAGTGTGAGAATATCTGATGAAGAAGTTCAAGAAAAGATGTTCAAAGCATTAGGAATGAGCCAAGAAACTGCTAACGAGAAATTCGGATATTTATTAGAAGCATTCAAATACGGTGTACCACCACATGCTGGTCTTGCATTCGGATTTGACAGACTTATGATGTTACTTACAGGAGCTGACAACATAAGAGAGGTAATAGCATTCCCTAAAAACCAAAATGCTATATGCCCAATGACTAATGCACCAGGATTACCAGAAGACGGTCAATTAGAAGAATTAAGCATAAAAGTTGAATTAGAAGAACAAGAATAATACAAACTATACTTAGTATAATTTGCATTATGAAAAGACTGCATATTTAATATGCGGTCTTTTTTAATTCTAAGGAAATTATACATTATCTGGTTTGTGGATAATGTATAATTTCCAACCTATTAACTTAAGCAACGGAATCTTTGATTCGTTGGCGCCATGAGCGAAGTGAATTTTAAGCAACGGAATCTTTGATTCGTTGGCGCTATGAACGAAGTGAATTTTTTGATTTCAATTACTTTCAAGATAATAGAAGTTAAGGTGTAATTGATAAATATTATCAATTATGGTTGACTTTTTGTAAAAGGTATTATAATATAATATTATATTATAATGATAATCAATATCATTTGTTTGACAAATAGAAATAAATAAACTAGAATTAAATTATCATAATGATAACGAGAATAAATAAAAGGGGTTGGAACGAATATGAGTTTAGTAGTAGTTGGTGGAAATGAAAGAATGAAAAGAGACTATATACAGTTAGCGAAAAATAGGGGATATAAAGCTAAGGTAGTTTTAAATATGTCGTCAAAAGTTAAGAGGTCGATTGGAAGTCCAGATGCAATAGTTATATTTACTTCAACAGTGTCACATAAACTAATGGCATCAGTAGAAACTCAAGCTAAAAAACAAGATATTCCTATAATAAGAAATAAAAACAATAGCAAATTTGCTTTTGAACAATCTCTAGATTTAGTAGACGAATGTACAGGTGTTTGTAGAGTTTGTAAAAATAAAAATTGTATAATGAAACATCAATAAACATATTACATATAAAGTTTAACATCAAAAGGATATTTATTTAAGAATATTATTTTATAAAAGATAATAACCAAATATTGATATAGGTAATATCAAAATATTACTATAAAAATTCATAAATTTAGGCTATAATATATATAGTAAAAAAATGGTTATAGAAAGTCATTAGGGTATAACCAAAAAAATCTCAGGATTCCTAGTCCCCTGAGATTTTTTTTATGAAAATATATTATTCAACGTAATGCTTAATTCCATATTGCAAAATTTTTGCATCAATTCCTAAAAATCTAGCATACAACCAAACAGCAGGACTGCGTAACCTACCTTGTGAACATCCAATTAATATTCTTAATTTTTTATTATTAGATATCTCTAGTAATTTTCTTTTTATAAACTGCCTATTTTTAAAGAGTCCATAAAAAACGATAATTCCAGCTAGATATAGATGTTTATGTAGTAGTTGATGTTGTGCTATATTTATTACAGGAACATTATGTTGTAGTAAAGTTGTAGAATTAAATTCTTCGGAGGATCTAACATCAACTGTTTGATTGTAATTATCATTATTTAAATCAGTAAATATGTCTTCTCCACAAAAGAGAAGTAGGATTTTATCTAAATTTAATATATTTGACAAATGAGCCTCCTTTCAATTAATTACATAATCGATTATATTTATTATACATCAAAATTAATTAATTCTATTATAATAAAATAAAAGGGATTATTAAATTTATGTTAAATTAATCCTAATAAATGATAATTATTATTAGGAGAGAAAAAAAGTATATATGCTATAATAAATTTAGGCAATTATATTATATAAAATTATAGTTTAAAAATTTTAGAACAATGAATAGAGAAGTTTCACTTATAGGAGTAGAGGATACTTTACAGGTTAGGGGGAATAGACATATGATATTTTATTACTCGGGGACCGGAAATTCTTTATGGGTAGCTAAAGAATTAGGTAAATATCAAAATGAGATGTTGATAGATATAGCTAGAGAAATGCAAAAAAATCAAGAAGAATATGTTTACGATTTAGGAAGAAAAGAAAAAATAGGATTTGTATTTCCCACATATTCATGGGCACCACCCCAAATAGTTGAAAATTTTATAAAAAAAGTAAAATTTAATGGATATAGACAACATTACCTATTTTCTGTATATACTTGTGGTACTGATACAGGATGTATGTCAAAGTACTTAGATAATATGTTTAAAGATAAAAAGATGGAAATATACTATACAACATTTATAAAAATGCCAGAGAATTTTATAACTATGTTTGATTTGGATTCAACTCTTTTAAGAAATAGAAAATTAGAAGAAGCTCAAAAAAGCATAGTTAGGATAAATGAACAGATTAAAGATAGACAACTGCATGCATTTGATAAAGATAAATACACCATAATGGATTATTTTAAAACATATATAGTAAAAAGATTATTTTATATTTGCTGTATGGGAACATCAAAGTTTAATGTTGATAGCAAATGTAACTCATGTGGCCTTTGTGTTAAAGTTTGCCCATATAAAAATATAGAATTGTATAAAGGAAGACCAATGTGGTCACAACACTGCACAAAGTGTATGGCGTGTATCTGTAGATGTCCTCAAGAAGCAATACAATATGGAAAAGGTACAAGGAAAAAGGGAAGATATTATAATCCGTTGTTGAAACAAGAAAATGAAAATAGTGAACAAGTATAGGATTTGTTAAGGAAAGATATTTATAAATAAAAAGCAACTTAGTAGTTGCTTTTTTATTTTTAAGGAAATTATATATTATTTGGTTTGTGGAAAATATATAATTTCCAACCTATCAACTAAATCAACGGAATCTCTGATTCGTTGGCGATATGAGTGAAGCGAATTTTTGTTTTGTAAAAATATTATGTGGTGATTTATTTTGTATCAAAATATATAATAAATAAATATAGAAAATGAACACAGGACAATAATTTTGTTACAATTTAAGAAATAATGGGTAGAATAAAGAGGAGGGATTTGAATGGATAAATTATTTTTTTATGATACGGAGTTAGGAAGACTAGGTATAAGAGATAATAGCCAAAATATAACAAATTTATATTTTGAATCAGAAAATATATCTAGAGACGACGTAATTATAGAAGAAAGTGATTTAACCAAACTGGCTTACACTCAAATAAGAGAATATCTAGATGGTCAAAGAAAGGTATTTGATTTGCCCCTTCATCCAAATGGGACAGAGTTTCAGATAAAAGTATGGAAGGCATTAACTGAAATACCTTATGGCGAAACTAGGTCTTATAAAGATATAGCCATTTCTATTGGAAATGAAAAGGCATGTAGAGCTGTAGGTATGGCTAATAATAAAAATCCAATTCCTATAATAATTCCATGTCACAGAGTTATAGGAGCAAATAAAAAATTAGTAGGATATGCAGGTGGATTAGATTTAAAGGAAAGGCTTTTAGATCTAGAAGGTATATCAGTACAAAAAAATAAAGTTAATAAGTAAAAGAAATCAAATTTTAATAAAAATATTAAATTAAATAAGATATATATAAATAGTAGAGGAGGATATCAATGGATTGTTGTAAAATTAACAAAAATCTATTGAAATTAAATTTATGTTAAATATAGGATGTCATTTATCAGTCTCAAAAGGATTTGAAAATATGGGAAAAGAAGCCCTAACAATAGATGCAAATACGTTTCAATTTTTTACAAGAAATCCAAGAGGAGGAAAAGCAAAACAATTAGATCAAAATGATATAAATAAATTTTTAAATTTAGCAAAAGAAAATAATTTTGTTCAATTATTAGCACATGCGCCATATACTTTAAATGCTTGTGCAGCGGATGAAAGTAAAAGGGAGTTTGCAGTAAATACATTTATAGATGATTTAAAAAGATTAGAACTAACTCCAAACAACTTATATAATTTCCACCCAGGAAGTCATGTTAAACAAGGAGCAGATGTAGGTATAAAATATATAACAGATATGTTAAATCAAGCACTTACAAAAGAACAAACAACAACAGTTCTTCTTGAAACTATGTCAGGAAAAGGAACGGAAGTAGGGCGTAATTTTGAAGAATTAAAAGCTATAATAGATGGAGTAGAATTAGATGAAAAACTAGGTGTATGCTTGGATACATGCCATGTATTTGATGCAGGATATGATATAGTAAATGACTTAGATGGAGTACTAGAAAGATTTGATAATCTTATAGGATTAGATAGATTAAAAGCAATACATCTAAATGATAGTTTAAATTCTTGTGGTAGTCATAAAGATAGACATGCTAGAATTGGTGAAGGTCAAATTGGGCTTGATGCTATAGTTAGAATTATAAATCACGATGCATTAAAACATCTACCATTTTTATTAGAAACACCTAATGAACTAGATGGATATGCTAGAGAAATAGAACTTCTAAAAAGTAAGTATAATGGATAAAAAAACACTATAACGGTTGACTTTGTATACTAAAAACTATTAAAAATATATTTATCAAAAAAAGTGGCGTTAAAAAAATATCAAATGTTGTGTCATGCAAATTGATGTGATACTATTTAAGTATAAATGGTAAATATTACATGTGAGATGTTGGGAGCGATATTAAAAAAGGCAGACCTGTCTTTACTTAGTATTGCTCTTTTTATTGACATATGAATTTAGGGGGTATTTTAGTAATACTAATTAGTATCTAAATTAAGAAATAAGTAGTATACAGAGGGAGTTTTAAATGGATATTAGATTTTATAATGAAATAGAAAGCAATCCAATAATAGCAGCAGTAAAAGATATGGATGGATTACATAAGGCTGTAAAAATAGATTCAATAAGAATCATATTTATTTTATTTGGTGACGTCTGTAATATAGCACAAATAGTAGACGAAATTAAAGAAAATAATAAAGTTGCAATGGTACATATTGATTTAATTGTGGGGTTAAGTGCAAAAGATATATCTGTTGATTTTATAAAGAAAAACACTAAAGCAGATGGAATAATAACTACGAAGCCTAATTTAATTAAAAGGGCAAAAGAATTATCATTATACACAGTTTTAAGATTTTTCTTAATCGATTCTATGGCTTTGGAAAACGTTTTTAAATCGCAAAACAACGTAAATCCAGATATAATAGAAATTTTGCCAGGAGTAATGCCAAAAATAATAAAAAGAATTTCAAAACAAATAAAATGTCCACTTATTGCTGGGGGATTAATCACAGACAAAGAAGATATAATGGATGCACTTTCATCAGGAGCTGTATGTGTATCTTCAACAAATCAGGACACTTGGAAAATGTAGTAGAATATCAAAGAGGCACAAAGGTATGAGGACAGACATTAATTTAGGGATATTATATATGACTATTTAAGTACAACTAGTCTATATAATTATATATATTTTTATTTATAATGTATAAGGTTTAGAAGGAGGATTTTGAATATGTCTAAATATGTAATGGCGCTTGATGCAGGTACAACTAGTAACAGATGTATTATTTTTAATGAAAAAGGAGAAATGTGCAGTGTAGCACAAAAAGAATTTACTCAATACTTTCCAAAACCAGGTTGGGTTGAACATGATGCAAATGAAATATGGTCATCTCAATTAGGTGTAGCTGTTGAAGCTATGGCTAAATTGGGAATAGGTGCAGATGATATAGCAGCTATAGGTATAACAAATCAAAGGGAAACAACTGTAGTTTGGGACAAAAATACAGGAGAACCAGTATATCACGCAATAGTTTGGCAGTGTAGAAGAACTTCAGAATACTGTGATACTTTAAAAGATAAAGGATTAACAGATAAATTTAGAGAAAAAACAGGTCTTATAATAGACGCATATTTCTCAGGAACAAAATTAAAATGGATACTAGATAATGTTGAAGGCGTAAGAGAAAGAGCTGAAAAAGGAGAATTATTATTTGGTACTGTTGAAACTTGGTTAATATGGAAATTAACTAAAGGTAAATCTCATGTAACAGATTACTCTAATGCATCTCGTACATTATTATTTAACATAAAAGATCTAACTTGGGATAAAGAAATATTAGAAGAATTAAACATACCAGAATGCATGTTACCAGAACCAAAACCATCAAGCTGTATATATGGATATAGTGATGCGTCATTCTTTGGTAAAGAAATACCTATTGCAGGGGCAGCAGGAGACCAACAAGCAGCATTATTCGGTCAAACTTGCTTTAATCCAGGTGAAGCAAAAAATACATATGGAACTGGATGCTTTATGTTGATGAATACAGGAGAAACTCCAGTTTATTCTAAAAATGGATTAGTAACAACTATAGCATGGGGCTTAGATGGAAAAGTTAATTATGCTTTAGAAGGTTCTATATTCGTTGCAGGGGCATCTATACAATGGTTAAGAGATGAACTTAGAATAATAGATTCTGCTCCAGATTCAGAATATATGGCTAAAAAAGTTAAAGATACTAATGGTTGCTACGTAGTACCTGCATTTACAGGTTTAGGTGCGCCTCATTGGGATCAATATGCAAGAGGAACAATAGTAGGTTTAACTCGTGGAGTTAACAAATACCATATAATAAGAGCTACATTAGAATCATTAGCTTATCAAGTAAATGATGTATTACAAGCTATGAAAGCTGACTCAGGAATTGACTTAGCTGCACTTAAAGTAGATGGTGGTGCTAGTGCCAATGATTTCTTAATGCAATTCCAATCAGATATAATAAATGCACCAGTTAAAAGACCTTGTTGTGTAGAAACTACAGCTATGGGTGCTGCATATTTAGCAGGTTTAGCAGTAGGATACTGGGGTAGTAAAGAAGACGTAATTAAAAACTGGGCAATAGATAAAGTGTTTACTCCAGCTATGGATGGAGAAGATAGAGAAGAAAAAATCAAAGGATGGAACAAAGCAGTTAAATGCTCATTTGGATGGGCTAAAGAAGATGAAGAAGCAACTTCAGAAGCATAGAAATACTTACGAAATTTAAAAAATACCAATGATAAGAATTAAAATTAAATAATATGAGTTAAAATAAGAAGGGGGAATATGTTATGTTAGCATATATAGCAGAATTTTTAGGTACTATGATTCTTATAATTTTAGGGTGTGGAGTTGTTGCCAATGTAAACCTAAATAAATCAGGTATGAAAGGTGCAGGACCTATCCAAATAACATTAGGTTGGGGGCTTGCAGTTATGATTCCCGCATATATTTTTGGTGCAGCATCAGGCGCTCACTTTAATCCAGCATTAACAATAGCACTAGCTTTAGATGGCACAATTTCTTGGTCAGTAGTTCCAGGATATATAATTGCTCAATTTGCAGGAGCATTTTTAGGTGCTTGCTTAGTATATGTATTATTTAAAGGTCAATTTGATGCAACAGAAGACGGCCCAACAAAAAGGGGGGTATTCTGTACAGCACCATCAATAGAAGACAAACCTTTAAACTTCTTAAGCGAAATTATAGGGACTTTTATTTTAGTATTTGCAATTAAAGGTATCAGTAATGTAGCAGGAGCAGGAGATATAGGACTAGGTAACATATTTGTATTTGGTATAATCGTTTCAGTAGGTATGTCATTAGGTGGTTTAACAGGATATGCTATCAACCCAGCTCGTGATATCGGACCAAGACTTGCACATGCATTATTACCAATCGAAGGTAAATGCGACTCTGGTTGGGGATATGCAATAGTTCCATTATTAGGACCAATAGTTGGTGCCATCATAGCTGTATTAGTATATGGAGCAATTCCATGGTAGAATAACACTGTTAAAAAGATATCATGGAAAAATGTTACAATTTTATTGTAATAAAAATTAATTTAAAGTATTATATAAGTGAGGAACTTTTGTAGCTTATACAAAAGTTGCTCATCTAGTTTATAAGAATAAAGAAAACGTATTCAAATGTAAAATTAAATATTAAGACTAGAGAATAGAGATAAAGTCAAGGAAATTAAAAGCCTATTAACGTAGGTTTTAATTTTCTTGGCTTTTTTAATACATACGAAAATTAATATTTAAAAAGGAGAATGGATTATATGTATGATGTAGTAATAATAGGAGCTGGTGTTTCAGGGAGTGCATCAGCAAGAGAATTATCAAGATATAAAGTAAATGCTTGTGTTATAGAAAAAACAGAAGATGTGTGTTCAGGAACATCAAAAGCAAATAGTGGGATTGTTCATGCTGGATTCGATGCTCCAGAAGGTTCATTAATGGCAAAACTAAATGTAGAAGGAAATTTAATGATGGAGGAGTTATCTAAAGAATTAGATTTTCCGTTTAAAAAGAATGGATCTTTAGTAATTTGCCTATCAGAAGAAGATATGCCAAAGTTAAAAGAGTTATATGACAGAGGGATAAGAAATGGAGTTAAAGAATTAAAAATATTAAATAAAGAAGAAGTTTTAGAATTAGAACCTAATATAACAGACGATGTTTACGCTGCATTGTATGCTCCTACTGGTGGTATTGTATGTCCTTTTGGTCTTAATATAGCACTTGCAGAAAATGCAAATACAAACGGTATAGAATTTAGATTTAATACAGAAGCTCAGGATATAGAAAAGATAGATGGTGGATTTATAATTAAAACAAATCAAGGGGATATAAAAACAAAATATATAGTTAATGCAGCAGGAGTTTATGCAGACAAGTTCCACAATATGGTAAGCCAAAATAAAATAAATATAACAGCAAGAAAAGGTGAATATTGCTTATTAGATAAGACTGCAGGAAATCATGTTTCAAGAACAATATTCGCGCTTCCAGGAAAAATGGGAAAAGGTGTATTAGTTTCTCCAACAGCTCATGGAAACTTAATAGTAGGGCCTACATCAACTGATATAGATGATAAGGAAGGAGTTAATACAACTAGAGAAGGATTAGATACAGTTATAGGAAAATCATCAATGAATGTTAAAAATATTCCTATGCGACAAGTAATAACATCATTCTCAGGGCTTAGAGCTCATGAAGATAACCATGAATTTATAATAAAAGAGCTTGAGGATGCAAAAGGATTTATAGATTGCGCTGGAATAGAATCACCAGGATTGACAAGTTCTCCAGCAATAGGAAAAATGGTAGCAGATATATTAAAAGAAAAATTAAACTTAGAAGAAAACCCTAATTTTGTAGGAACTAGAAAAGGAATACTTGACCCAAATACATTGAGTTTAGAAGAAAGAAACCAATTAATAAAAGAACAACCTGCATATGGAAATATAATTTGTAGATGTGAAATGATTACAGAAGGTGAAATTATAGATGCAATACGTAGACCTTTAGGTGCAAAATCATTAGACGGAGTAAAAAGAAGAACTAGAGCAGGGATGGGACGTTGCCAAGCAGGATTCTGTTCACCAAAGACTATGGAAATATTAGAAAGAGAGTTGAGTATTTCTATGTTTGATATAACAAAGGCCGGTGGAGAGTCAAATATGGTACTTGGTTTAGTTAAAGATTCAATATAAGGGGTGAATGAGGATGAAAAATTATGATCTTGTAGTAGTTGGTGGAGGACCAGCAGGGCTTGCAGCAGCAATAGCAGCAAAAGAAAATAAAATAGATTCAATATTAATATTAGAAAGAGATAACGAATTAGGGGGAATATTAAATCAATGTATTCACAATGGTTTTGGACTTCATACTTTTAAAGAAGAACTAACAGGACCAGAATATGCAGATAGATTTATTCAAAGAGCGAAAGAACTAAACATAGAGTATAAATTAAACACTATGGTTATGGATATAGATAGCAATAAAACAGTAACAGCAATGAATAGAGAAGAAGGATTATTTACAATAGATGCAAAATCAGTAATTCTTGCAATGGGATGTAGAGAAAGACCAAGAGGTGCATTAAACATACCTGGATACAGACCAGCAGGTATTTATTCAGCAGGAACAGCACAAAGATTAGTAAATATCGAAGGATTTCTTCCAGGACGAGAAGTAGTAATACTAGGTTCTGGGGATATAGGACTAATAATGGCTAGAAGAATGACATTAGAAGGAGCAGATGTTAAAGTAGTTGCAGAACTTATGCCTTATTCAGGTGGATTAAAGAGAAATATCGTACAATGCCTAGATGACAATGATATTCCTCTAAAATTAAGCCATACAGTAGTAGATATAAAAGGTAGAGAAAGAGTAGAAGGAATAACTATTGCAGAAGTTAAAGATGGAAAACCAGTTGAAGGAACAGAAGAATTCTATTCTTGTGATACATTATTATTATCTTGTGGACTTATACCAGAAAATGAATTATCTCGTGAAATAGGAGTAGAAATAAACCCTATAACAAATGGACCATGTGTAAATGAAAGCTTAGAAGCTAGTGTTGATGGTGTGTTTGCTTGTGGTAATGTGTTACATGTTCATGATTTAGTTGACTTTGTTTCACAAGAGGCAGCAACAGCAGGTAAAAATGCAGCTAAATATATACTTCAAGGAAAGAAAGAATCTAAAAAAACAATAGAGATAAAAGCAGTTGATGGAGTTAGATACACAGTTCCAAAAACTATAAACGTAGAGAATATGGATGATGAATTAACTGTACGTTTTAGAGTAGGGAATGTATTTAAAAATGCCTATATATCAACTTACTTTAATGATGAAAGAGTTGGGCACAAAAAACGTAGAGTTATGGCACCAGGAGAGATGGAACAAGTTGTTCTTAAAAAAGAAGAACTTGAAAACTTTACAAATTTAGATGATATAACTATAAGAATTGAGGAGGCTTAATTATGGGAGCTGTAGAAGTGAGTAATAAAATCGAATTGATTTGTATAGGATGCCCTTTAGGCTGCAATTTAACTGTTGATATGGATGGTTCAGAAGTTGTTGAAGTAAAAGGAAACACTTGTAAAAAGGGAAAAGAATACGCAGTAAAAGAAGTAACAAATCCAACAAGAATAGTTACTTCTATTGTAAGAGTTAAAAATGGAAATATAGCAGTAGTTTCGGTTAAAACTAAAGAAGATATTCCAAAAGCAAAAATACACGACTGTATAAAAGCGCTTAAAGATGTAGAAGTTGAAGCGCCTATAAAAATAGGTGATGTATTGGTATCAAATATTGCTGGAACAGGTGTGGATATTGTATCAACTAGAAATATAAGAAAAAAACAATAGAGATTTAGAATAAATAGTGTTAGAACATAATATCTAACACTATTTTTTTGATACAAAATAAATAGCTATATGAATAAAAATTCGACTTGAATAAAATACTATAATTGAAGTTTATTAGAAATATTAAGAGAATGTTAAGTTAATTAAGTACATTTTAAATCTATCTTAAGTTTGTTGAATACTTTATAACTTGGATTTATACTTAATTACATCATAACAAAGTAGTATATATTGATAATATTACAACTGAAAAGGGTGAGTCATAAATATGAAAAGAAGAAATTATCTTATATCAATAATTATTGCAGTTATGATAATTACATCATCTACAAATGTATTTGCTGTAGACAATAATAGCTGGACAGATGCGACAAAAACATCACAAGGCCAGAGTAAAAAGTGGAGTGAATGGTGTGACAAATGGGAAAAAATAAAAAACTCTCCAACACAAATGTCATTATCACCAGGTAGTGATGAAACACAACTGAATTTTGCATGGTATTCAAAAACATGTGAAATAAAGCCGAACTTGAAAATAAGTGATAATCCAGAAATGAAAAATTCTACAGCATTACAAGTCACAACAACAAATGCAACAGAAGGATTCAAAAGCAATAAAGCAACAGCAACAGATTTAAAACCAAATACTAGATATTATTATAGCTATACAATCAATGGGAAATGGACAAAACCAACACTATACCAAACTAAAAACTCCAAGAGATATAGTTTTGCTTTTGTTGGAGATCCACAAATAGGTGCATCATGGAGATGTATGCCAAAGGATTTGAGCGAAGATGAAATCCAGGATAGAGCAGTTAGAAACGACAGCTTTAACTGGAATAATACTATCGAAAGCATTATAAAAAGAGATTGTAACATAAGTTTTATAATATCATCAGGAGACCAAATACAATCGAGAGATAAAGGTAAATCTAATGCTTTATACAATAAAAATGAAATTGAATATTCAGGGTATTTAAGCCCATCACTATTAAAATCAATGCCTGTAGCAACTACGATTGGAAATCATGATTCACCAAGCGGTAACTATTCATACCACTTTAATACTCCAAACCAAAGCGGACTAGGGCAGACAACAGCAGGCAGTGATTATTATTATAGATATGGAAATACTTTATTTATAATATTAAATAGCAATAGTAAAAAATTTTCTGAGCACAAAGAATTTATAGAAAATGCAATAAAACTAAACGAAGATGCCACATGGAGAGTAGTATCAATGCACCACGATATATATGGCTCTGGAGAACATTCTAGCTCACCTAAATTAACTAGAATGAGATATAAAATCGTACCAATATTAGAAGCAAATAATATAGATGTTGTATTAACAGGGCATGACCACATATATTCAAGATCATATATATTAAAAGGTGCAAAGCTGGATGAATCATCTATGATTACTGAAAAAGACTATGAAAAATATACAAATGGAGAAAAAGAAAAAAATGAACAATATGAAAATTATATGAGGTCTATAGAAGACGATTATGCAGTAACAAATAAATCATTTATGGTAGTTAAAAAGCCTAAAGGAGTTTTATATCTTACTGCTGATTCATCTACAGGAAGTAAGTATTATAATTTATCAGAAAAACAAGAAGCCTATATAGCATCAAGATGGCAGGAAAGTGTGCCAACGTATTCAATAATAGATGTCACAAATAAAACATTTACAATAAATACTTATAGAACTGATAATAATAAAAAAATAGATTCATCATTTACAATAAAAAAATAAATTTAAAAGCAATTATCTAAAAGACTTATAAATTTAAAAAGATGCATGTGAGATAAATATTTATCATGCATCTTTTTTATTATTTAAAGTAATAGACGAAGTCGTTGGTGTTATGAATGAAGTGAATTTTAAGCAACGGACAAAGTCGTTGGCGTCATGAACGAAGTGAATTTTTTCTATTTATTTAACTTTGAAAGTATGCTATTTGCGACGCTAAGTCCATTGGCAGATGCTTGTTGTAACCCTCTAGTAACAGACGCACCATCTCCCATAGCACGAAGATTTTTAACACTTGTTTCAAAATCTTTATTTACAATTACTTTATTAGAGTAAAATTTGACCTCAACTCCATAGAGTAGAGTTTCATCACTTGCAATGCCGGGAGTAACTTTATCCAATGCTAAAATCATTTCTTTTATATCGACCATTATTCTATGAGGTATAACTAAAGATAAATCACCAGGGACTGCATCTTTAAGTGTAGGAATTAAGTTATTTCTACAAAGTCTTTTTTCTGTAGTTCTTCTTCCTCTTTGAAAATCACCAAAAGTTTGGACTAATATCTTGCCATCACACAGCATATTGCTAAGTTGAGCGATTTGCTTACCGTATTCTATCGGTGTTTTAAATGGTTTAGTAAAGTTTTTAGATACTAATAGTGCGAAGTTTGTGTTGTTAGTTTTAAATTCTTTTGATTTATATGCGTGACCATTTACAACAGCTAGCCCATCTTCATAATATTCAGTAGCGACTTCACCTGATGGATTAGTACAAAATGTTCTAACCTTATCGTCAAATGTAGGCGTATAGTATACCAATTTAGCCTCATATAGGTTTTTGTTTAAAAATTCCATAACTTCATCCCTAACTTCAACACGAACACCAATATCTACAGTACCTACTTGGGTCTCTATATGGTGTTTTTTACATATATTTGAGAACCATTCAGAACCTTCACGACCGATACCACTGACAATTTCATCACCAAAGAATTGTCGGCCATCATCTAAAATAACACCTTTTGCAACATTATCTTCTATGATAATATCATCAACCATAGTGTTGAAAATCATCTCAATACCAGCTGACAACAAGTGTTCTTGAAGTTTGGAATATATTTTATATCCCTCTTCAGTACCCAAATGTCTAATTGGACATTCGATTAATTTTAAGTTAGCATTTATAGCTTTTCTTCTTATTTCAGTAATTTCTTTTGCTTTATCGATGCCATAAACTTTAGTATCAGCACCGAATTTTAAATATATAGAATCAGATTCTTTAATAAGTTCAATAGTTTTATCATAGCCTAAAATTTCAGGAAGATTTCCACCTACATCTGGAGATAGTGATAACTTACCATCAGAAAAAGCCCCAGCACCTGCAAATCCAGTAGTTATAGAACAGGGTTTGCATCCAACACATTTTTTAGTTTTACGTTTAGGGCAATTTCTTTTTTCGATAGGTCTGCCTTTTTCAATCATTAATATATTTAGATTTTTGTTGTTCTCAATTAATTCATATGCACAGAAAATCCCGGAAGGCCCTGCACCTATAATAATAACGTCGTATTTCTTCATAGAAAATACTCCCTTTGTATAAAATGAAATTTATATTATTTAAGATAAAAATTATCTTTTCATCGATTTAATTATAGCCTTCATATCTTTATCAACACGAAGAGACTCACATATTTTTTGTAGTGATTTATTATATGTGAAATCATCTAATTTATTATTTTTAAGATAATTCATAGTTTTTTCCTCAAATTTTACAAAACACAGTGATATAGCCCAAGCAACAGCCATTTTTACATAATAGCCTTCATGTTTAACCTCGTCTAAAGTTTCTAAAATAAGATCTATGTAGTCTTCTGTAATGTAGTAATTTAAAATAATTACAACAGCAAATCGAATTTCAAATTCTTTATTTGATTTAAGATAGGGTTGTATAAATTCCCAAACTTTTTCCTTATTTTTATTTACAAATTTAAGGCTATTGCAAAAACTATCGCAAATAGCCCAATTATCTATCTTTGGAACAAAGCTTTCAATATAGTTTAATTTTTCATCAACATCACATTTTGCATATGCTATTACAAGGCCATTAATCATGACTTCTTCATAATAATCATTACTTGAAGTTGCTAAAAAATCTTTCCAATCCCCTTTGGCAATTTCTTTAGCAATTTCTCTTAACTTTGGCAGTCGAACTCCGATTATATTATCGGTATTTGGGCATAATCCGCTGTGAAATTTTTTATATTTCTCATCAGATAGTTCAAATAATTTATCTTTTAGGTTATTCATTAAATCACCTCGTTATGTTAATCTTTTACAAGAAAATAGTAGCATAAGATGTTTAAAATTTATAGCATATTGAGGTAAAGAATAAAAAGATTGTGTAAAATAAAACCTAATATATGAACCATTGTATGATAGTAAGTGCAATATGATATATTTTAAAATGTTAAGTTAGAACTATAAAAAATTATATCTTAAAAATGGTAAAAAAAGTTGCATTAAAGCCGAAAATTATATACAATAAATATATACATATAGTGCCCAGTTATTTAAATGTATTAATTATTTACCAAGAAGAAGGTGATTTTCACCTTCTATTTTTTTGAAAAATTTTTAGATGATTTTAGGCATAATTTATTCGAAAATTTAAAATATAATTGACACAACAAACTATATTATGGTAATATTCTTATTAGAAATGAGGAATGTTACTAATTACTAGGCATAACCAAATTCTTATTTATAGATGAATCTAAGTAATCTTTATAAATGGAGAAGAGGTGTGTCTTTTTTTATGCAATCAATTAATAACTGTGGGGGGATGTAATATGGAAATTTTAAGAGTTTATAATAATAATGTAGCAGCTGTCTTACAAAATGGTGATGAAATGATTGTTTCAGGCAGAGGAATATGTTTTCAAAAAAAGAAAGGCGATGTAATCGATGAAACTAAAATAGAAAAATATTTCACACTAAAAGATAAATTTGTAATATCACGTGTTGAAGAGTTACTTCAAAATATATCAACAGAATATTTAGACATAGCAGATGAGATTATAAAGATGATAAAAGAAAACTCTGACTTAGAACTTAGTGAAAATATCTATATTACATTAATAGACCATATTAGTTTATTTATGGAACGAGAAAAAAAGAACATATCTTTTGAAAATCCTCTATTAATGGATATAAAACATATCTATAGAAAACAATATGATGTAGCAAAAAAAGCTAGAACTATAATTGAAAATCACTTTGATATACGAGTATCAGATGATGAGGTGGGATTTTTAACCTTACATATAGTAAATGCATCAATGAATGAATCTTTTAATATTACTATGCGCGCGCCAAAGTTGATTCAAGTAATATTAGAAATTATTAGAGTTCATTTTGATATTACATTTGATGAAAAATCAATTAGATATGAAAGATTTCTTAGACATCTACAGTTCTTTGTCAGAAGAGTTTTAGATGAGAGTCTAATACAAGAGGAGGATACATTTTTATATAATATGAGTAAAAATGCTTATCAAGAAGCTATAGATTGTGTAAATAAGATAGCATTATTTATAGAGCTTAATTACAAAAAAAATGTAACAAAAGCAGAGATGGGTTATCTTGCATATCATATAGTTAATATAGTCAAAGAATTGAAACCAGAAGAATATTTTAATATAAAATAAGAAGGGATGAATAAGAATGGACTATAGAAAGATATCTACCGAAATATTAGAGTGTATAGGCGGTGAAGATAACGTTTCACACTTTGAACACTGTTCTACTAGATTACGTTTTACATTAAAAGATGTTAACAAAGTTAAAGTTGGTGAATTAAAACAAGTTAAAGGCGTGCTTGGGGTTGTAATGGGTGTACAATGTCAAGTTATAATCGGAAATAACGTTGTTGAAGTTTATGATGAAATATTAAAAATAGCATCATTTGATACAAAAAACTCTAGTGAAGAAACTAACAAAGATCAGAAGTTAGGGGCAAGAATTATGGACTTTGTGATAGGGGTATTTCAGCCACTAGTGCCTGCAATCGCTGGAGCAGGTGTATTAAAATCTATAATATCATTATTAGTATTATTAGGGGTTTTAAATAATACTAGTGTAGCATACACAGTTTTTAATAATATAGGTGATGCAGCACTATACTTTATACCATTGCTCGTAGCTAATTCAGCAGCTAAAAAATTAAAATGCAATCAAATGGTTGCGATAGCAGCAGTAGGAACATTGTTATTGCCTAATATAACTGCACTTCTTGCGACAGAAGGTGGAGTTAAGTTATTCGGTCTTACATTAAAGAATATAGCATATGCTTATCAAATTTTCCCAGCTTTACTAACTATATTCTTACTAGCATTTGTAGAAAAATTCTTTAATAAAATTACACCAAAACCAATACGTATATTCTTTGTACCAATGATGTGTTACATAATAGTTTTACCTTGTACATTATTATTCTTAGGACCACTAGGATATAATATAGGTACTTTATTAACAACATTAATATTAACAATTTATGCAAAAGTAGGGTTTATAGGGATAGGATTGTTTGCGATGTTATTACCATTATGTGTTGCAACAGGTATGCATAAAGCATTCCTTCCATATGCTATATCAACTTACTCAGAAGTAGGAAAAGAGTTTATTTATATGCCAGCATCATTAGCACATAATATAGCAGAAAGTGGAGCTTGTTTTGCTGTTGCAATTAAGTCAAAAGATACAGAGACTCGTTCAACAGCAGTATCAGCAGGTATATCAGCATTATTTGGAATAACAGAACCAGCACTTTATGGTCTTACACTTCAAAATAAAAAAATATTAGGAAGTGTTATGATTGGGGCAGGAATATCAGGTTTATTTTTAGGACTATTTTCTGTAGAAGCATTTGTTGTAGTTGGGCCAGGACTTGCATCTATGTCAATGTTCATAAATCCAGACAATAGTATGAATTTTATGTATGCAGTAATAGGTTTTGTAATAGCATTTGTAATTTCATTCATAGCATCTATAATATTATATAAAGAAGAAACTGCAACAAATGCTAAACAAGAACAAACAAGCAAAGTACAAGAAAATAATGATGTAATAGAAGAGGATGTAACTTTAGAAAGTCCATTAACTGGAGAAATGATAAATATTGAGGATGTAAATGATGGAGTGTTTGCAGGAAAAATACTTGGAGATGGAATTGCGATAATACCATCAGAAGGTGTTTTAAAATCACCAGGTAACGGAAAAGTAAGTATGATAGCAGATACAAAACATTCTATAGGATTAACTTTAGATAATGGGACAGAAGTATTAATGCATGTAGGATTAGATACAGTAAAATTAGACGGAAAATATTATAATGTTAAAGTATCAAATGGACAAACTGTAAAAACAGGAGACAATCTAATAGAATTCAATATAAATAAAATAAAATCAGAAGGTTATGAATTAACTACGCCAGTAATAGTAATTAACGGTGATAAATATTCAATTGCAAATTCAAAAACAGGTCCAGTTAAAGCTGGAGAAATATTATTTGATGCTATAAAGATGGAGGCTTAAATATGGGATTTCAACAAGGATTTTTATGGGGTGGCGCAGTAGCTGCCAATCAATTAGAAGGAGCCTGGGATGAGGCTGGGAAAGGGTTATCAGTAGCTGATGTTGCAACTTATAAACCTAATGTAGATGTAAAAGAATATAAAAAACATGTAGAAGTTTCTTTAGAAAAAATAAAAGAAGCAATGGCAGATAAAGATACAACTTATTATCCAAAAAGAAGGGGTATAAATTTTTATCATACATATAAAGAAGATCTAGCATTATTTGCAGAAATGGGATTCAAAGTATTACGTGTTTCTATAGCATGGAGTAGATTATACCCAACAGGAGAAGAATTAACTCCAAATCAAGAAGGGGTAAAATTCTATAAAGACATGTTCAAAGAAATGGTAAAACTTGGAATTGAACCATTGGTTACACTATCTCATTATGAAATGCCTCTTGAATTAGCATTAAAATATAATGGTTGGAATGATAGAAGTGTAATTGATATGTTTGTTAGATTCTCAAAAACTTGTTTTGAGGAGTTTGGAGAATATGCAAAATTATGGTTAACGTTTAATGAAGTTGATAGTATAATACGTCATCCATTTACAACAGCGGGAATAATACCAGAACTATGTGATGGAGATGAAATAAAATGTTGTTACCAAGCATTACATCATCAATTTGTTGCAGCAGCAATAGTTACTAAAATGTGTCATGAAATTATACCTGGCAGCAAAATGGGATGCATGCTTACAAAGCTAATGACTTATCCTAGAACTTGTGCTCCAGAAGATGTTTTAGCAACACAAGACAAAAATTTAGATAATAACTTCTATGCAGATGTAATGGTATTGGGTGAATATCCTAGATTAAAAACTGTTCAATTAAAAAATAATGGACATTATCCGAAAATGGAAGAAGGAGATTTACAAATTTTAAAAGAAGGAACAGTAGACTTCCTATCTTTTAGTTATTATATGACAATGACTGAATCAGTTGATCCAGATGCTGAAAGGGTACCAGGAAATACAGTTCTTGGAGTAAAAAACCCATATTTAAAATCTAGTGATTGGGGGTGGCAAATAGATCCTATAGGTCTTAGAATATCTCTTATAGAACTATATGACCGTTACAGAATACCTCTATTTATAGTTGAGAACGGAATAGGTGCAAAAGATGTGGTAGAAGATGATGGAAGTATACATGACCCATACAGAATAGACTATTTTAGAGCACATTTCAAAGAAATGAAAAAAGCAGTAGATGCTGGTGTTGAGTTGATGGGGTATACTAGTTGGGCACCAATAGACTTAATAAGTGCTTCAACTTCACAAATAACAAAAAGATATGGATTTATATATGTAGACCAAGATGATTTAGGAAACGGCTCACACGAGAGAAAGAGAAAAGACAGTTTTTATTGGTACAAAAAAGTAATAGAAACTAACGGTGAAGATTTAGATTAATTATTAAGATAAAAAGTATAGGATTATAAAATTTAGTCCTATACTTTTTAGTTATAAATTATTAATTGCTATAAAATAAATCATCTTTATCTCTAGGGCCATTTTGATTTGCTGATGAACCATTTTTGTTCAAGTCAGTTAAATCTGTAACATATTCTGAGTAAAAATGAGGATCTCTATTTATATTATTAGAATCATAATGCTCTGTGTTATCATATCTTGAATATGTTTCAGTTTCTTGTGCGCAGTGGGCACAAAGTTTTGTTTCTGGCAAGATATCGAGTCTTTCTGATTCTATTTTGTTATGACATCTTTCGCAATATCCAAATTCATCATTATCAATTTTATTTAGTGCATCATTGACTTTATCTAATTGGTATTGTTGATGGTCTGTTAAACTATTTTGCATATCGTTCATATAAACTTCAGTACCAATATCTCCTGGATGGTTATCATAACTAGATAATTCACCAGAACTATATCTTTCACTAGTGTGACGCGATGTATTACCAAATAGCGTATTATCCTTCATTTCTGATATTAAATTTTCGAGTTCTACCTTTTCTTTTTTTAATTGTTTTTTATAATTATTTGAGTCCATATTATCATCCCTCGCATAAAATATTTATTAAAAATGTCGATTCTATTATATGGAGTATTCAAAATCATATACCCGGGGATAATAGTAAAAAATATATTGTTTTTTAGGCTCTTAGAATCAAAAATGTCATAAATAAAAAAATAAATATACCAACTTTTTACAGATCGATGTAAAATTATGAAAAATTTAGTATAATATTAAGGTATAACAAAATATATATTTATTTTTTGGCAAGTGTTTTGTCGTTTGCAAATTAAAAAAATAATATTACAGTATAAACATAAATTATTTGTAACACAAATAAAATTTATGTATAAATTTTGTAATAAAACTGTAGGTATTTTAACGATTAATGGTATAATAATACTTATAGGATTAATAAGATAAACGTGTGAAAGGATGTATTATAAAATGACTAATGAATTATCAATGCAAGAGCTGTTAGACCAACAAGAACAACAGTTAGACAAATTAAAAGTAGGGGAACTTATAACAGGAACTATAACTAAAGTAACTCATGATGCAGTTGTACTTGGTTTAGATTGTGGATTTGACGGAGTAATCATATCAGACGATTTAAATATAGAAAAGGGCAAAGAAGTTGCTGATGTTTATAAAGTTGGCGACAAAGTATCTGCTGTTATAACTAAAGTATCTCCTAAAGATGGTACTGTAAGATTATCAAAAGTATTAGCAGATAAAGAACAAGACTTAAAAGATGTAGAAGCAGCATATAACGAACATAAAATAGTTACTGCATATGTTGAAAAAGCTATACCAAGAGGTGTATTTGCAAAATACAAATCAATTCAATTATTTATACCAATATCTCAAATAGACACTAAATTTGTAAACGATACAAAAGAATATGTTGGTGCAAATTTAGAAGTTTATATAATAGAATTCAACACAAACAGAAACAAATATGTTGCATCTCATAGAGAAGTATTACAAGAAAGAATAAACGTAGAAAGACAAGAAAGAAAAGAAAGAGAAAAAGCAGAAAGAGACGCAGAAAGAGCTAAAGTTAAAGCTGAAAGAGATGCAGAAAGAGCTAGGGTTAAAGAAGCTAGACAAAACATATTCGATTCTCTTGAAGTAGGACAAAAAATACATGGTAAAGTAACAAAAATAATGCCTTATGGAGCTTTCATAGATATCGGTGAAGGTTTAGAAGGATTAGCTCATATAAACAACTTAGCTTGGAAAAGAGTAGAGTCTGTTGAAGATGTAGTTTCTGAAGGACAAGAATTAGACGTTTATGTATTAGAAGTAAATAAAGAAAATAATAGAATAGCTTTAGCAGTAAAAGATATAAACAACGATCCATGGCAATTAATAGCTAAAGAAGTTGCTGTTGGTGATGTTATAACTGGTAAAGTTGTTAGAACTATAGATAGAGGAGCTTTCGTTGAAATAAAAGAAGGTGTTGAAGCTTATTTACCAATATCTCAATTAAGCGAAAAAAGAGTTCCAACAGTAAGCAGCGTAGTAAATCCTGGTGATGAAATAGAAGCTAAAATATTAAACTTCCATCCAGAAGAAAAAAGAATGTTAATATCTATAAAAGAAGTTAATGCAGAGCCAGAAGAAGATTACACTCAATTTATGAAACCTGAAGAATCTTTAGGTGCTACAATTGGCGACGCTATAAAAAAAGCTGGAAAATAATAATTAAACATTAAAATAAGAGCTGTCTCAGTATTGGGGCAGCTTGAATCATTTTATACTAAATATCATAGAGAGGAAGAATAATGAAAGCAATAATAGATATGCATACACATACTGTTGCAAGTGGACACGCTTACAGCACGATACATGAAAATATACAATTTGCTAAAAAACATGGCATGAAATTTCTTGGGACATCTGACCATGGTTCAACAATGACAGGCGGACCAGCAGAATACTTTTTTCACAATCTAAAAGTAGTTCCAAGAGAAATGGATGGCGTTAAAATATTAAGAGGTATGGAAGCTAATATACTTGATGTTAATGGAAATATAGACGAATTAGATTCAAAAGCTCTTGATGGTCTTGATTATCTAATAGCTAGTCTTCATATAGTATGTATAGAACCATCTACTAAAGAAGACAATACAATGGCAATACTTAACGTTATGGATAAAGAAAAAGTAAAAATAATAGGTCATCCAGATGACGCTAGATATGAGCTTGATTATGAAGCTATAGTAAAAAAAGCAAAAGAAAAAAATATATTATTAGAAGTAAATAATTCATCATTATCACCAAATACATCTAGAGAAGGCGCTAGAGAAAATATACTGAAATACCTAGAACTTTGTAAAGAATACGGTGTAAGAATAATAATGGGAACAGACTCTCATATATGTTATGATATAGGAGTTTTCCAATATGCAGAAGCAATAATTGAAGAAGCTAATTTCCCAAAAGAATTAGTAATCAATTATTGGGAAGATCAAATTATAGAATTTTTCGGAATTTAATGAATTGAAGAAAATATACAAAAACTTATTGACAATAAATGGTAAATAATATATTATTTTAATTAAGTTAAGAAAATACACAAAATAACAACAAAAACTAAACAAAGGCGTTGAGTAGAAGTAGTAGGAATTTATGAAACTTACAGAGAGCCAAAGTGTGGTGTGATTTGGCAGTGGATGAATCTGAACTTGTCTAGGAGCTGTTTACCTAGGGTAAAACGTTAGTCTACGTTATAAGGCATACAGTTTTAACTGTTACAGAGTGGGCTTTTTATAAGCTAACTAGAGTGGTACCGCGAGAATACAACCTCGTCTCTAATTTTTAGAGACGGGGTTTTTTTAACACAAAAAATAAAAGAGATAAGGCCAATCTCAATTAAATTTTAAATTTTTTTAATGTTTGGTAAATAACTAATAATAACTGGGACTCGATAAGAGAAAAATAATAGGGAATAAAAAAGCACAAAATAAAAAATAACTAGGGAATATAAACACATATAAAGGCACATATGTTAAATAAGTACATGGGCAAATAGTACAAATAACTGAGTAAAGCGGAAAAATACTCAAACTAAATATCAGAAAATACTGAATAATATACAAAATACACAATGTGAATAGTTAATACAGGGGGATAAAAAATGAGAAATAGTGAGTTTAATTATAAAAAATATGTAAAACCAGACTTTCAACCAAAAAACTTTACAAATCGTGAATGGCCAGACAAGGATATCACAAAAGCACCTATTTGGTGTAGTGTAGATTTAAGAGACGGGAATCAATCACTACCTACTCCAATGAGTGTAGATGAAAAAATGAAAATGTTTAAAATGTTGTTAGATGTAGGATTCAAAGAAATCGAAATAGGATTTCCATCAGCGTCACAAACTGAATACGACTTTTTAAGAAAGTTAATAGATGAGAACTTAATACCAGATGATGTTAAGGTACAAGTTTTAACTCAATCAAGAGAACACTTAATAACAAAGACTTTTGAGGCATTAAGAGGATGTAAAAATGCAATAGTGCATTTATATAATTCAACATCAGTATTACAAAGAGATGTAGTGTTCAATATGGAAAAATACGAAATAATAGGAATAGCTGTTAAAGGGGCAAAATTAATGAAAGAAGAAGCAGCTAAATATCCAGAAACAAACTTCCAATTTGAATATTCACCAGAAAGTTTTACAGGAACTGAGATGGAATATGCTCTTGAAATTTGTGAGGCTGTTATGGATGTTTGGGAGCCAACACAAGAAAATAAGATGATAATAAATTTACCATCAACTGTAGAAATGACTACACCAAACAGATATGCAGACCAAATAGAATGGTTCAGCAAAAATATTAAAAATAGAGATTGTGTGACAATAAGTTTACATCCACACAATGATAGAGGAACATCAACTGCAGCTGCTGAGTTAGGATTATTAGCAGGAGCAGATAGAATAGAAGGTACATTATTTGGAAATGGTGAAAGAACAGGAAACTTAGACATATTAATAGTGGGAATGAATATGTACGCACAAGGTGTAGATCCTGAGCTAGACTTTTCAAATATAAATGAAATAGCAGATATATACAAAAACTGCACAAAATTAAATATACATGAAAGACATCCATATGTCGGTGATTTAGTCTTTACTGCTTTTTCTGGTTCACACCAAGATGCAATCAGAAAAGGAATGAAAGCGAGAGAAGCTAGAGGTGAATATGTATGGCAAGTTCCATATTTACCATTAGACCCTCACGATTTAGGAAGGGAATACACAGAAATAATAAGAATAAATTCTCAATCTGGTAAAGGTGGAGCAGCATATATCATGGAAAGCGAATTTGGATATAATATGCCAAAAGCTATGCAGACATACTTTGGAAAAGTAGTAAAAAGATGTTCAGACTCAATGGGTAAAGAACTTTCTCCACAAGAGATATTCAACTTATTTAAAAAATGGTATATCGATATAGAAACACCATACAAATTAACAAAATATAAAATAAGCTCAGTAGATTCTGATTCATTTGATGTTGATAGCAATAATATAGAGACAAATAGCTTATCATTAGAAGCAGTAATAAACTTTGACGGCCATGATTATACAATTAAAGGAACTGGTAATGGTCCAGTAGATGCATTTAGTAATGCATTAATGCAACAAGATGAAAAAGAATTACAACCACTTAAAAACTATAAATTCGTTCACTACCATGAACATGCTCTTGGTGAAGGTTCACATGTTAAAGGGGTTGCTTATATTCAAATTGATACAGGTGCAGACGAACCATATTTCGGAGTTGGAATTTCTGAAAATATCAATACAGCAGCAATAAGCGCACTTATGAACGCTATTAATAAGAGCTATATAAAAATGAATGTAAACTAAGGATAATTGGGAGGATATGCCGATGGGGATGACAATGACACAAAAAATATTAGCAAAACACGCTGGTATGGATGAAGTAAAAAAAGGACAATTAATAGAAGCTAACTTAGATTTAGTTTTAGGAAATGATATAACTACTCCAGTTGCAATAACTGAATTTAATAAATTAGGAATAGATGAAGTATTTGATAATACTAAAGTCACAATAGTATGTGACCACTTCACACCAAATAAAGATATAAAAAGTGCAGAACAATGTAAAGTTGCTAGAACTTTTGCAAGAGGAAAAGAAGTCGTAAACTATTTTGATGTTGGTCAAATGGGAATAGAACATTGCTTATTACCAGAAAAGGGATTAGTAACAGCAGGTGATGTAGTAATCGGTGCTGATTCACATACTTGCACATACGGAGCACTTGGTGCATTTTCAACAGGTATAGGTTCGACTGATATGGCAGCTGGCATGGCGACAGGAAAGGCATGGTTTAAGGTACCTGGAGCAATCAAATTTGTTCTAAAAAATAAACCATCTAAATGGATAAGTGGTAAAGATATAATCTTACACATAATCGGCGAAATTGGAGTTGATGGAGCTAGATATATGTCAATGGAATTTGTCGGAGATGGTGTACAATACTTATCAATGGATGACAGATTTACAATATGCAACATGGCTATAGAAGCAGGGGCTAAAAATGGTATATTCCCTGTTGATGAAAAAACTAAAGAATATATAAAAACTCATCCATGCAAAACTATCGAAAAAAATCCAACTGTATATGAAGCAGACGAAGATGCTGAATATGACAGAGTGATTGAAATAGATTTAAGCGGGTTAAAACCAACAGTAGCATTCCCACATCTACCAGAAAACACAAAAACTACTGACGAAATAACTGAAGATATAAAAATTGATCAAGTTGTAATCGGCTCATGTACAAACGGTAGAATTGAAGATATGAGAATTGCTGCCGAAATAATGAAAGGTAAAAAAGTTGCTGATGATGTGAGATGTATAGTTTTCCCAGGAACACAAGCAATCTACCTTGAAGCAATAGAAAAAGGATATATAACTGATATGGTACTTGCAGGTGCTGCAATTTCGACACCAACATGTGGACCTTGTTTAGGTGGACATATGGGAATATTGGCAGCAGGCGAAAGAGCAGTGTCAACTACAAATAGAAACTTTGTAGGAAGAATGGGACATACGGAGTCTGAAGTTTATTTAGCAAGTCCAGCAGTTGCAGCAGCATCTGCAATAACAGGAAAAATATCATCACCAAGTGAAGTTTGTGGAGGGGAAAAATAATATGTTAGCAAGTGGAAAAGTTTTTAAATACGGAGATAATATAGATACAGATGTAATTATACCAGCGAGATACTTAAATACTCCTGATATGAAAGAATTAGCATCTCACTGTATGGAAGATATAGATAAAGAATTTGCTCAAAAAGTAGAAGAAGGAGACATCATAGTAGCAAACAAAAACTTTGGATGCGGTTCATCAAGAGAACATGCTCCAATAGCAATAAAAGAAAGTGGGATATCTTGTGTAATAGCATCAACTTTTGCGAGAATATTCTACAGAAATGCAATAAACATAGGTCTTCCAATACTTGAATGTGACGAAGCAGCAAAAGGAATTGAAGAAGGCGACAAAGTTGAAATTGACTTCAATACAGGTGTAATTAAAAATATAACTAAAAACGAAACTTATCAAGCAGAACCATTCCCAGAATTTATGCAAAATATAATTCAAAATGGCGGCTTAATTAAATCAATAGAAAAAAATAAATAAAATATACTACAAACATAAAAATAAATTATCAAATATAAGATAATAAATTAGTAAATATACTTGTAGAAATAAATTATATAAATAAATTAAAAATAATAAAAATATAAGGGAAAAGAAGTCAACTAGGGGGATTATTATAGATGGATTTTAATATAGCAGTAATAAAAGGGGACGGTGTCGGTCCAGAAATAGTAAACGAAGGATTAAAAGTTTTAGACAAAATAGCTCAAAAATATAATCATAAATTTAAATATACAAATGTATTAGGCGGTGGTGCAGCAATTGATGAAACAGGAGAACCACTACCAAAAGAATCGCTAGATATATGCAAAGCAAGTGATGCAGTTTTATTAGGTGCAGTTGGTGGACCAAAATGGGACAATATAGACAGCGAAAGAAGACCAGAAAAAGGTCTATTAGCTCTTAGATCTGGTCTTGGATTATTTGTAAATTTAAGACCAGCAACAATGCACGAAAGCATTAAAGAAACATCTCCACTTAGAGCTGACATAGTAGAAAGAGGTATAGATTTTGTCGTTGTAAGAGAACTTACAGGAGGAATCTATTTTGGAGAAAGAAAAACAGGAATAGAAGATTGCATTGAGTTTGCATATGATGTTGAAAAATACGACGAAAACGAAATAAGAAGAATAGGCAAAAAGGCTTTTGAAACAGCAATGATAAGAAATAAAAAATTAACTTGTGTAGATAAAGCCAACGTTCTTGATAGCTCTAAATTATGGAGAAAAATTTTAAATGAATTATCAAAAGAATATCCAGAAGTCGAATTATCATATATGTATGTAGATAATGTAGCTATGCAATTAATAAAAGACCCTTCTCAATTTGATGTTATAGTAACTAATAACATATTTGGAGATATAATATCAGATGAGGCATCAATGATAACTGGCTCTATTGGGATGTTACCATCAGCATCTGTCAGAGAAGACGACTTCGGGATGTATGAGCCAATTCATGGTAGTGCACCTGATATAGCATGTCAAAATATAGTAAACCCAATAGCTACAATATTATCAGTGGCTATGATGCTTAGATATAGTTTTAAATTAGAAGAAGAAGCAAAAGCAATTGAAGATGCAGTTGAAAATGTCTTAAATGCAGGATATAGAACAAAAGACATCTACAATGGTGTTGGAGAAGTAGTTGGAACAAAAGAAATGGGCGATTTAATAGCGAAGCAAATATAATAAATCAAATTTAATTATATTTAATATAAATAACTCATAAATATTATGATTAAAGTAAATAAACGAAACTAAAATCCATAAAGTCTATATACAGACTTTATGGATTTTAGTTTTTAATAAAAAAAAATCACCCTTGAGGTGATTGATTAAAATAAAAAATACATATTATAAAAAATACATATTATAAGACAGGGTTATTTTTCTATTCTATCTTTTGGGGAAAGTAGAATATGAATTAAGTTATAGAAAAATAAAAAAAGCCAAAAGACTACAAAGTCTTCTGACTTGATTTGCATGTTTTCAAACATATTTTATCAATAACTTAATTTATATTTAAATTGTATAGAAGAATGCAAACTATGTCAATTAAAATTGGAAAAATATTGAAAAATATTTGTAAATATGGAAGTACATAAGCAATATAGGACTGCAAAAAAGTGAAATTTATCTATTTGTTGACAATAAAAAAATATAGTGCTACTATTTAACTAAATTAACCACAAAAATATAAATTATGAAATTAAACCACGAAGGCTTAGAAGTTCTTTGAGAACTATATGTTTTTGTGGTTTTTTAAATTATAAGGAAATTATACATTATCTGGTTTGTGGATAATGTATAATTTCCAACTTATTAACTTAAGCAACGGAATCTTTGATTCGTTGGCGATATGAACGAAGTGAATTTTTTTAATGCTAATTTTAAGGAGATGGTATTTATGCATATGGCAGACGCTTTATTATCACCAGCAGTTGGTGGAGTTATGTGGGTAGCTGCAGCAGGAACATTGGCTTATTCTGCAACAAAATTATCAAAAGGTGATTTAGAAGATCTAGACAACCCTAAGTCAATTAGTTTTGATAAAAAAATACCTTTAATGGGGGTACTTGGAGCATTTGTATTTGCATCACAAATGATAAACTTCACAATTCCAGGTACAGGCTCAAGTGGACATATTGGAGGCGGAATTTTATTAGCATCATTATTAGGTCCTGAGGCAGGATTTTTGACAATAGCTTCCGTATTAGTAATTCAATGTTTATTCTTTGCTGATGGAGGACTTTTAGCTCTCGGCTGCAACATGATTAATATGGGATTTTTTGCATGCTTTATAGGATTTCCATTTATATATAAAAAAATCTTAAAAAATGGATTTACTCCTACAAAAATCATGATTGCATCCATAATTTCAGTTGTAATTTCACTTCAACTTGGAGCATTTGGAGTAGTTTGTGAGACAATGTTATCAGGTGTAACAGAACTTCCATTTAGTACTTTTGTGATCCTAATGCAACCAATACATTTAGCAATAGGTTTAGTTGAAGGAATCTTAACAGGATGCGTACTTATATTTATTTATAATGCAAAACCAGAACTACTTATTGGATATGATGGAAGTAGTGTAAAAGAAAATGTGAGTGTTAAAAAAGTTGCTTTAGTTTTAGTAGTTGTAGCAGCTTTAATAGGTGGAGGATTATCTTTATTTGCATCAGCAAATCCTGATGGGCTTGAATGGTCAATACAAAAAGTAACAGGAAGTACTGAGTTAGATAGAAGTAATAATGTATCAAAAACACTTGAATCAGTACAAGAAAGTACAGCGTTTTTACCAGACTATGCATTTAAATCAGACGCAGAAAATACTGCAGGGACTAGTGTTTCTGGTATAGTTGGTTCAGCTATAACACTTGGACTAGCTGCATTAATTGGATTTGGTGCAAGTAAGGTTAAAAAAACTTCAGATAATAACACTAAAAAACATGCTTAGTAAAATATAAGGAGATGCTTTAAATGTCTAGTTTGAGTGAGTCTATATATAAATTGAATAAAATTGATGATTTGGGAAAACAAAAGAGTATTATACATGGCATAAACCCTGTTGCAAAACTAATAATAACTATATTATACATAGTATTTGTAGTGTCTTTTCCAAAATACAATATTTCAGGATTGCTTCCATTTATAATTTACCCAATACTGATAATATATTTAGCTGATATACCTCTAAAATTAGTTCTTAAAGCATCTCTTATAGGTTTACCAATCATAACAGGATTAGGCGTTTTTAACTTAATCTTTGAAAGAACAGTAGCATTTTATTTTGGAATCGTTCCTATAACATTAGGGGCGATTTCGCTTATATCATTATTTATAAAAGGGATGCTCACTATTACTGCGGGTATTTTGCTTATTTGCACAACCGGAATAGAAGGTCTTGCAAAATCTCTTAGAGATATAAAAGTACCAAAAGTTTTTACAAATCAAATAGTGTTTATGTACAGATATATATTTGTGCTTATAGAGTCAGTTAGTGAAGTATATAATGCATATATGTTAAGAGCTCCAAACCAAAAGGGAATAAACTGTAGACTATGGGGTTCGCTTTTAGGTCATCTATTACTTAGAAGTTTTTCGAGAGCAGATAGAATATACAACGCTATGATTTTGAGAGGGTTTGATGGAGAATATGTTACATTTACTAATGAAAAAATGCTACTAAAAGATTATTTATATATGTTATTTTGGATTTTATTTTTTATAATAATTAAATTTATAAATATACCGCTATTTATAGGAAATTTAGTTGTAGGAATTTTATAAATAATTTAGACAGGGAGTATAGACAATGAGAGATATTAGTATTCAAATTAAAAATTTATATTATAAATATCCAGATGGTTATGAAGCATTAAAACATATAGATTTAACTTTATATAAAGGTGAATCGCTTGGTATTGTGGGACCAAATGGAGCAGGAAAATCCACTTTATTACTTCAACTAACTGGGATAAATAGACCCTCAAGTGGAAAAATAGAAATTAATTCATTGGAAGTAAATAAAAAAAATCTATCGCAAATTAGAAAAGATATTGGATTTGTATTTCAAAATCCAGAAGATCAACTTTTTACAACAAGTATATACGAAGATGTAGCTTTTGGCCCTAAAAATTATAAATTGAGCAGAGAAGAAGTGGATAAAAGAGTTACAGAGTCACTAAAAAAGGTCGGAATATTAGAATTAAAAAATAGGGCTCCATATAGATTATCAGGAGGACAAAAAAACTTAGCCGCTATTGCAACCGCTATATCAATGAACCCATCAATACTTATAATGGATGAGCCAACCTCTGCACTAGACCCAAAAGCGAGAAGAAATTTAATAAACCTTTTAAATAGTTTTGATTATACAAAAGTAATAGCTAGTCATGATTTGGACATGATATTAGATACTTGTGATAGAACAGTTGTATTAAAAGAGGGGCAAATATTTGCTGATGGAAATACACAAGATATACTACTAGATAATGATTTAATGCAAGAGTGTGATTTAGAATTGCCGCTATCGTGCCAAAAGAGAAGGTTTAATTGTAAAATTAAATAATTATTAACATATAAAAGGAGGGCGATTATGAGCCAAGTAAGCTTTTTTAATTCAATAGCTAAAGATTGGGATAATATTAGTAAAGTAGATGAATCAAAAATAAATTATCTTTTATCACAAATTGATATACAAGAAAATGATACTATTTTAGATATAGGAACTGGAACAGGTGTACTTATTCCATTTTTATCTAAGTTAAATTCAAAAGGAAATATAAAGGCAGTAGATATGTCATGTAATATGCTCGATATAGCAAGAAAAAAATTCAAAGATATAGATAATGTAGAATTTGCTTTATTAAATATTGAAAAGGATGAATTAGATGAAAAATTTAATAAAATAATACTTTACTCTATGTTTCCACATTTAGAAAATAAAACGAATACAATAAAAAAATTAATACAGAATAACTTATTAGAAGGTGGAAAACTTATTATAGCACATTCAGATAGTAGAGAATATTTAAATAATATGCATAAAAATAAAGATAAAATAGTTAGTGAATCTAGACTTATTGATATAAATGATCAAAAGAAGATATTTGAAGATGTGGGATTGAAAGTAGAAGCAGCTTTTGAAGATGACAATATTTATTATATAGTTTTAAAAAAATAAATAGAAAATTTTAAGGGGGAAATACTTATGAATCAAAAAACTATAGGAACAAAACAATTAATTTTATCGGGATTATTTATAGCATTTGGCATTATACTACCGATGTGCTTTCATGTATTTAATATGGGTGGGTCTATATTTTTACCAATGCATATACCTGTATTAATATCTGGATTTTTACTTGGACCAATTTGTGGTGCTATTGTTGGAGTTATAACGCCAATATTAAGCAGTTTTTTAACTGGTATGCCACCAGTTTTACCAACAATGCCTATAATGGCTTTAGAACTTTGTGGTTATGGTATTGTTTCTGGAATTCTATTTTCTAAAACAAATAAAATTTATATATCACTTATTTTAGCAATGATTGTAGGGCGAATTTTTGCATTATTTGGGGCTTTTTTAGCATCACTTACATTTGCACCAGATATAAACCCTATAATGTATATTGTAACAGGAGTTACAACAGCAGTTCCTGGAATGATAATTCAACTGATATTTATACCTATTTTGGTTAAGTTTTTAGTATCAAATCCTGAAATACGTAAATCTTTAGCGTCTTAAGAAGAAATTTTGAAAGAATACTATTATTAATAGGGAAAAAGAGGCAGTATGTTTATGTAGTTGCATAAAAGGAGGTTTAATTAATTGAAAAATAAAGTTTGGGATTTGTTGGGATATAAAGTTGATATAGGAGAAAAAATTTGCTTTACAATACATCCATATGATGAAAAGTATGATATACCAGTTACTGTGATAAATGGGATAAATTCTGGTAAAACAATTGTTGTAAGTGCTGGTATTCATTCAGGGGAATACCCAGGAGTTGCAGCTTGTGGCATACTTTCAGAACAAATAGATCCTTTAAAGGTAAATGGACGTATTATAATTTTGCACTGTATAAATACTAAGGGATTTTTTTCGAAACATGAAAGATTTATGCCAGAAGATGGCGGTAATATGAATGGTATTTTTCCAGGAGATAAAGAAGGAACAATTAGTAAAAAATTAGCTGCATTTCTTGAAGAAAATATTATGAGTGAAGCAGATTTTATAGTAGACCTTCATAGTGGTGGAGGTGAAGAACTTTTGTTACCATGTCTTTTCTTTCCTGTTGCAGCGAGTGAAGAGGTAAATGAAATATCATTAGAAGTGGCAAAGGCGACAACAATTAACCATTTAATTGCATCGACAGCAAAGGATGGATTTTATAGCTATGCAACAACTAAAGGTATTCCAGCTATATTACTTGAAAGGGGAGCTTTTAATAAATGCGATAGAATTGATTATGAATCTTATGTTGAAGATGTTTACTTAATTTTAGATTATTTTAAAGTTATAGATAAAAAAGAAAAAAAGTCATTAGGAGTGAAATTTATTTGGAGAAAAACAGAGTATATGACATGTAAACAAACAGGACTTTGGTATTCAGATATAGAAGCTGGTATGATACTAAAAAAAAATGATTTAATAGGGTGTGTTAAAGATTTTTATGGAAATCTTTTAGGCGAGTATAGAGTTACTGAAGATTGTAGAGTTATGTATAATCATGCTGGATTGATGATACAAAAAGATGGCGTTATAGGAGCTTTTGGAGATTTAAGACATGTTGAGATAATTGATTAATACTATTTAATGTTAACGTTAGTATTATATTTAAATATAATAAAAATAGCCACTTTTAAAGTGGCTTAAATATTTATTGAATATAATATAAAGTGATTATTATCATACTTATAAAATAGGTTATTTGTTATACATATGACATCTAACTCTTCTGTCTCCAATCTCCTTAATTTCAGGATTACAAGAATTACAAATTTCTATTCTATCTGGACACATTTCTTTAAATTTACATCCACCTGAATGTTGAAGCTTTTCATAATTTATATCTTTATTTTCATCAATATTATCTATCGTCATTATGCATGAAAGAAGAAGCTTTGTGTAAGGATGCATTGGGTTTTCAAATATATCTTCTGCATTTCCGCTTTCAACTTCGTTACCTTTATACATAACTAAAATTCTATCACATAAATATTTTGCTAAAATCAAATCATGAGTTATAAATATATAGGACATGTCCAATTTTTCTTTTAGTTCAACTAGTAGTTCGATAATTTGAGCTTGAACAGAAACATCAAGAGCACTAGTAATTTCATCACAAATTAATAGCTGTGGTTTTAAGATTATTGAACGAGCTATAGCAGCTCTTTGACATTCACCGCCGCTAATTTTGTTTATATGTCTATTTTTGTATTCTGACTTTAGTCCAACTAAGTTTAATGCTTCATCTACTTGGTTATTAATTTGATGTTTATTTAATCCTAAAGTGTATTTTAATCCAGCACTAATACTAGTTTTTAGTTTTTTTCGTGGATTAAAAGAATCAATAGGATTTTGAAAGATCATCTGAATATCTTTTCTTGTTTTTCTAAGTTCAGATCTATTCATAGTAACTAAATCTTTTCCTAAAAAGTTAATTTCTCCACTATCAGGTTCTACAAGCTTAACTAGCATTTTTGCAATTGTACTTTTACCACTACCACTTTCACCTACGATTCCAAGACATTCCTTTCTACCTAATTGAAAGTTTATGTTGTCAACAGCAGTAAAAACAGAATTATTTTTATTAAAGGTTTTTGTAAGATTTTTTACATCTAATATCATAGCACTTCTCCAAGATAAATATTATTTTCAACCTCTGTATATTTTAAACAAGATGTAAAATGTCCATTTGAAGTTTCTTTTAGTTCTGGTTTTGTCGTTTTACATTTTATATCACATATTTTACATCTATCATAGAAAGGACAACCTTCTATTACAGAACCAAATTCGGGTATTTTACCATCGATACCTTTTGGAGTCTCTCCATTTAATGTTGGAATGGATTTTAATAATTCAATAGTATACTGATGTTGAGGATTTTTTAAAATTTCTATTTTAGGACCAATTTCAAGTAGATGACCATAATACATAACCCCTATTGTATCTGAAATATTAGCGACAATACCCATATTATGTGTAACCATTATAATACTTGTATCAAAATTGTTTCTAAGTTCTTTTAGAGTTTGAACAACCTGTGCTTGAACTGTAACATCTAATGCTGATGTAGGTTCATCTGCTAATATCAGTTTTGGCTTATTTATCATAGCAAGTCCAAGGGATACCCTTTGATTAATACCACCACTAAGCTCAAAAGGATAGTTTTTTAATATTCTTTCAGCATCTTCAAGATGTAGATTTTTAAGTAAGTTTACAATGTCTTTATGCTTTTGTTTTTTACTTGTTTTATTATGTTTCATAATTTCAAGAAATTGATTTTCTATTTTAGTAATAGGGTCTAGGAATAATGTGGCTTGTTGAAAGACCATAGAAATATCTTTTCCATATATATTTTGATTTTCGTTTTTTAATAGATTTTTGTCTTCAAACGTGATACTACCGCTATCTACTTTTCCGTCATTTCCTAAAATATTCATAATAGCTTTAAGAACAGTACTTTTACCACTACCACTTTCACCGACTATTCCTAATATTTCACCTTTATTTATTTTTAAAGAAACATCCCTTACAATAGGGACACTATCGTAAGAGATGTTTAAATTATTTATTTTAAGCAAATTATCACTCCTATTCTTGTATATCTACATTAGCATCAAGTAAGTAGTATTCAGATGGATTTGCTACACAATTTTTAACTTTTTTATTCATAACGTATGTATAATTAGCATGACCTATAGCTATATATCCATAATCATCCATTACTTTATCAACTATATCACTAGCTAGTTCATCACGTTTTTTAGTATCGAATTCAGAATCAAGTTCTTTTGTTAAAGTGTCAACTTCGCTATTGCTATATTTTCCGTAGTTACTACTTCCGCTAGAAGCAAATGCTATATCTATAAAGTATTGAGGATCACCAGTTGGAAGCATAGTGAAGCTCCATAAAGATATATCGAAGTTACCATTTTTACATTCATCCATCATATTATCAACTATTTGAACATTTAACTCTACACCTATTTCAGCAAGTTGTGATTTTAAAGCCTCACTAAAAGTAGGTAATTCAGCTTTTGTAGAGTAAGTTATTAATTTTAGAGATAATTTTTCACCATCTTTTTCTAATATTCCATCATTATCAGTGTCTTTATATCCTGCATCTTTTAATAATTTTTTAGCTTTTTCTACATTAAATTCATACCCTGAACCACAGTAAGAAACATAAGTTGGATATAAACCTTTAGCAGCAGTAGAACCACCATTATTTAAAGTTTCATTGTATTTATCTCTATCTATACATAAACTTATAGCTTCACGAACATTTTTATCTTGGATAAACTTATTACTGTAGTTTAAAAATAACATTTGAGCTCTAGAACCTGCGTTACTAGATATAGTATAGTTATCGTCGTTTTTATAATCATCTAAGCTAGTATTTGGCATACTTACAGCAACATCAACTTCACCAGATTTAGTAGCCATATCAAGAGCACTTGTATCAGCTAAAACTTTAAATGTAGCAGAATCTAATTTTACATCCCCATTCCAGTAATTTTCATTTTTAGCTACATCAAATTGAGTTTTTTCTTTGTAACCAGTTGCAACAAATGGACCAGTACATATTGGATTTGTATCACTATTTTCTTTATCACTTACATCTACTATTATTCCCATTGGTTCGCATAGACTGGCAGGTAAGCCAGGATTAGCATCTTTAGTTTTTATAGTAAGTGTTAAGTCATCAGCTTCTATAGTATCTACATTATAAAGTTCTACTGCACGTTCATTTACCTTTAGAGTGTCTTCTAAAGATGCTTTAACAGCCTTAGCGTCAACTTTATTACCATTAGAGAATGTAATACCATCTTTTAATTTAAACACCCAAGTTGTATTATCCGTACTTTCATATGTATCTACTAAAAATGGAGTTACATTTAATTTATCATCTGATTTGAAAAGTGTTTCTCCGATACCATATCTACTAACATACCAACCATTCCAGTCTTGGTGAGGATTTAGATTGTTAGGTGATTGAGTATCAGCAAATACTAGAGATTTTGCTGAATTATTTCCTGAATTTCCTCCCGAAGAAGAGTTACTAGTGCTGCTGCATCCTGTTAAAACTCCTAGCGACATAATCAATGCGCTTGATACAGCTATTAATTTTTTTAATTTCATTGTGAAATTACCCCCTAAATATATATTTTTTATTTAAAATTTAAAAATTTTATACTGTTTTAATAAGCATCTAACTAAAGTAAAAAATGCTTATTGTTTGATATCAAATCTATCTCTTAACTCATCTCCTAAAAGATTGAACAAAAATACTACTAATAATATTGCAATACCAGGGAAAATAATCATCCAAGGTGCATTGTATATATATTTTCTAGCTTCATTCATCATAAGTCCCCATTCCGGAGTAGGTGGTTGTGCCCCTAAACCTAAAAAACAAAGCCCCGCAATTTCAAGTATCATTCCCCCTATATCTAACATAGCCATAACTAGTAGAGTAGAAGCTATGTTTGGAATTATATCAGTTAGGATAATTTGATAACCTTTTGCTCCACATAATAAAGCAGATTTTATATAATTTGATTCTTTCGCTGAAATAGCTAAACTTCTCGCCATTCTAGCGTATTTTGTCCAGTTAATAATACAAATAGCTATTATTGTATTTTTTAAACTTGGTCCAAGCATACCAGCTACAGCTATAGCTAAGATTAAACTTGGAAAAGATTGTAGTATTACTGTTATTTTCATTAAAATATTGTCTATTATTCCACCATAATATCCAGCTGTAACACCAATTATCATCCCAAATGCAAATATAAAAACGGTTATAATTAAGGATGAAAATAAAGAAGTTTTTAAGCCACAAATAACTCTAGAAAATAAATCTCTTCCTAGGTTATCTGTTCCAAATATATGCGTATTAGACGGTGAAAGCAAAACAGTAGTTAAATCAGCCTTAATTGGGTCATAAGGTACAATTTTGTCAGAAATAAGTGCTATAATAAATAGCATTATTATTAAAGAAGAATAAATTAATATTTTTCTATTTTTTTTGTCTACAATTATATTTATCAGATTGTTTGTAACTGACTTTTTAACTAAACTATTTCTTTTATCAGATGTTGGACTTATCATTTTGAATTTTCACCTCTCCTTCTTTTTAAGCGAGGATCAAATAAATAATATGATTTATCTGTTAAGTAATTTATAAATAAGAAAATAAAAGACATCCAAACAATATATCCTTGTACTACAGGATAATCTCTACTTGATATAGCCTCAACTGCATATTTACCTATACCTGGCCACATAAATACTGTCTCAACAATAGTTGCTCCTCCTAATAGACTTCCAAAAGATAGTCCAATCATAGTGATTATTGGAAGTGCACATCCTTTTAGAACATGTTTAAATAAAATTTCTTTTTTTGATACACCACGGACTTTAAGTCCTATAACATATTCCTTATTTAGCTCTTCTAGAATAATACTTTTTATTTGTCTTATGAATTTTGATGCTATCCCGACAACCATTGTAATAGTAGGTAAAATTATAGCACTTGGTCCATCGTTTGATACCGGAAGAAGTCTAAATTTATAACATACAAAATACATAAGTATAAGAGCTATAAAAAATGACGGCATTGAAGGACCAAATAAGCTTAAAATCCTTATTATTTTTTCAGATAATTTATTATTATTTGATGCTGCAAATATACCTATTGGTAGAGCAATGATAACAGAAATTATTAGAGATAATAATGCTAAATATAAAGTTGCGGGAAGTTTAGATAATATTTCTTGGCTAACAGGTCTATTATATTTTATAGAAGTACCTAAATTACCTGTAGCTAGACCCTTTAACCAAGTTGTATATTGTTCTAAAAAAGACTTATTTAAACCTAATTCTTCTTTTTTCGCATTTATTACTTCTTGTGAAATAGTAGAGCCGTTTGAAGACATCATTATTTCTACTGGATCGCCAGGAGATATATACATAAGCGCAAATGAGATAAAGGTTACACCTATAATGATTATTAATGCGCTTAATAATTTTTTTAGGCTTAAAATATTAAATATTTTTTTTATTAAAATCACATCCTTTCTATTTAAAATGCCAAAAAAGGCAAAAAAAGGCCCAATACTATCTCTGATAGTAATAGAGCCTTCATAACCCAATTATAATTACTTACAAATAATAACATGAATGTATAAAAATGTAAAAAAATTATAATATAATTTATGTTATGATGATTTATTCTTAAAAATGGTATATAATAATAATAAG
>NZ_JADPET010000040.1 GCF_015667935.1 Clostridium sp. 1001270J_160509_D11
CTAATAAAAACAATAAAATTAAATAATTTCTGAAATTTATTAATGTTATTAAAAAAAATATTTGTATTGATACAATTAAAAATAAAATATATAATAGAAACATATGTATATGCAGGAGGATAAAAATGTTTAAGATTACAAAAACAATGCTAACTGAAGAACAAATAAAAGCTAAGGTAGCAGAACTAGGCAAACAAATAGAAAAAGATTTTGAAGGACAAGATTTATTAGTAGTAGGTATACTTAAAGGAGCAAGTGTATTTGTTGCTGATTTAATAAGAAATATAAACTTAGATGTAAATATGGACTTTATGAGTGTTTCTAGTTACGGAAATGCAATGGAATCTTCTGGATCAGTAAAAATACTTAAGGACTTAGATGTTGATATAAAAGATAAAAACGTATTAATAGTAGAAGATATAATAGATTCAGGATTAACTTTAAGTAACTTAACAAGAGAATTACAAGCTAGAGGACCAAAAGCTTTAAAAATATGTACACTTTTAGACAAACCAGAAAGAAGAAAAGCTGATATACCAGTTGACTATGTTGGATTTGTTATAGAAGATAAATTCATAGTTGGATACGGAATAGACTATGCTGAAAAATATAGAAACTTACCATATATAGGTATAGTTGAAGATGTATAAGATTAAACTATAATTTTATACAATATTTGTATTAAAATAGACTGTAGAAATAATAAATATTAGTTCTACAGTCTATTTTAATATTTAATAAAAATTAACTTAAAATACCTTTAGATTAAAAAGATTTTCTTGTAAAATGTATGTATATATAGGAAATTGTAAATAATTTAAAAGATTTTTAAATAAATCTAAAGTGAAAATATATATTTATGTAATAATTTTATGTAAAATAGATGATAGTAAAAAGGGAAGGTGATAATATGGATATACTTTTATATTTTCAAAGTATAAGAAGTGATATTTTAACTACTATATTTACCGGATTTACAATATGCACAGAACAAGTAGCAGTTGTTTTAATTGCGGCGATAATGTATTGGTGTGTAGATAAAAAATGTGGACAGAGATTATTGTTTGCCGTTACAGGAAGTATAACTATAAACTCCGCATTAAAAAACTTTTTTAAATCACCAAGACCAATAGATAGTAAAAATTTACAATCTTTAAGAACTGAAACTGCGACAGGATATTCGTTCCCAAGTGGTCATACTCAAACTGCTACTACTGTTTGGACTGCCATTATAGACTACTTTAGAAAATGGTGGATAGCTTTACTTGGAATTATAATGATATTAGGTGCAGGGATTTCTAGGCTTTATTTAGGTGTTCATTGGCCACAAGATGTACTTGCAGGATGGATTATTGGAATATTAGTCAGCATAGTTTTTGTGAGACTATTTGATTATGTAGATCAAAATAAAAATTATTACATATTATTTTTAACTCTAATTGCATTTGCTGTAATAGTTTACTTCTTTATGGGAGAAGAGCTAGTAAAAAGTTTTGCTTTATATACAGGATTTGTATTAGGGTATATTGTAGAAGATAAATTTATAGATTTTAGCACGGAAGAAAGTAAGAAAAAAGCTAATATTTTTACAAATGCAAAATCAAAACCAAAATTAAGTACAAAGATACTTAGATTTATAGTTGGGATAATCACGCTAGGTATTGTATATGCTGCATTAAAATCTTTAGTAATATTACTTCAAATAGATACTATTGAAGGAATATCACTACTAGCTGATTATATAAGATATACTATAGTTGTATTTTGGGGAATTGCAGGAGTACCATTTCTATTTGAGAGATTTGGTTTGAATTAATTGGAATTTAATATATTGAGAGGATGATTTTTTGAAAAGAGTAGTAATTATAGGCGCTGGTGCAAGTGGAATGATGGCTGCAAAAGTTGCTGGAGACAGAGGATATAAAGTAACAGTATTAGAAAAGCAAAAAAGATGTGGTCAGAAGTTATTGATAACAGGAAAAGGTAGATGTAATATAACTAATAACTGTGAAATAGAGGAACTAATAGAAAATGTTCCGACAAACGGAAAATTCTTGTACAGTGCTTTTTATACATTTACAAATGACCAAGTAATAGACATGTTTAATGATTTGGGTGTTGAAACTAAAACAGAAAGAGGAAAAAGAGTCTTTCCAGTTAGTGACAAAGCTGTAGATGTAGTAAGAGCATTAGAAAGACAAATGAATAGTAATAAAAATGTAGAAGTTTTATTAAATTCCAAAGTAGATAAAATAATAGCAGAAGATGGAGCTGTAAAAAAAGTAGTTCTTTCTGATAAAAGAGAAATAGAGTGTGATAGTGTAATCGTTGCAACAGGAGGAGTTAGTTATCCAAAAACAGGTTCTACTGGAGATGGATATAGATTTGCCAAAAATTTAGGACATACAATAATAACTCCAAAGCCATCTCTTATAGGACTAGAAGTTATGGAAGATTATGTTGCTGATTTAGCTAAATTATCACTTAGAAATGTTAGTATAGAAGTTTATAATAGTAAAAATAAAAAGATATATGATGATTTTGGCGAGATGGAATTTACTAAATACGGCATAGATGGCCCTATCATAAAATCTGCAAGTTGTCGTATGGGAGATTTATCTAAAGATAATTATAAAATCGTATTAGATTTAAAACCTGCTTTAGATGAAGAAAAATTAGATAAAAGAATACAAAAAGATTTCCAAAAGTACTCAAATAAAAACTTCGAGAATTCTTTAAATGATTTATTGCCTAAACAACTAATACCTACAATAGTTAAATTAAGCAAGATAGATCCATATATAAAGGTAAATCAAATATCTAAAGAAGAACGAAAAAATTTAGTTCACCTTATAAAACATATAAGTTTTACAGTTAAAAATTATAGACCTATTGAAGAAGCTATAATAACTTCAGGTGGAATAAAAACTAGCGAAATAAATTCAAGTACTATGGAATCTAAATTAGTATCTGGGTTATTCTTTGCAGGTGAAGTAATAGATATTGATGCATATACAGGTGGATTTAATCTACAAATAGCATTTTCAACTGCATATTTAGCAGGTATAAACTGCTAAATAAAGCTTAAACATAATTAAATATATTTTAAATTAAAGTCTAAAAATTGAGATTCTTGTTTGGTACCAACTATTAAGAATTTTGTCACAAATTGTATGTATTATAAAACAAATATCTCATATAATACTACCAAGAAACAAAAATCACTAGAAAAGAGGTATTAAATATGTCAAACAATAATAATAATAACAAAACAGTAGTTCCACAAGCTAAACAAGCATTAAATCAAATGAAATTAGAAATAGCTAATGAATTAGGAATGGCTGATTATCAACAAGTTGACAAAGGAAATTTAACAGCTCGACAAAATGGTTATGTTGGTGGATACATGACTAAAAAATTAGTAGAAATGGCAGAACAACAAATGGCAGGTAAAGGACAAGTATAAACAACAATAATAGTAGAAAATAATTTAAAATAATAAGATTTTAGTGAAATAGAAGTGGTAAGCGCTTAATAATTTAAAGTGTTTACCACTTTATTAATTTTAGTATTAATAAAAAGAAATTATATTTTTGAATTATACACTTATATTTTTCTGCTTGTAGGTAAACATAAATAGGAGATATCTTTTATAAAGATATCAAATTTACTTATATATGATTAAGCTATAATCATTTAAATTTTAGACATAGGAGTGTATTATTATGGCAGCAGATTTTGAAAAAATAAAAAATGATTTTATAAATGCGGATTTGGATGAAAAAATACGTATTTATACAACAACAGAAGGACTTACAACAGAACAGTTTAGGGAATTATTAAAATATTATCCTATAAAATACTTATCAAAATTAGAAAAGGCATTGGGCTAGTAATAAAAACATATTACAAAATAAGAGCTGTTTTTATAGTATTTCATCAATTAGATTAAAATTCTAATAGAGAAAATGCAATATAAAAACAGCTCTTTTATTTATAATTTAGTTTGTTTTAGTTTTGCTTACGTATTTGTATATTTTTTCATTACCAATATCTATTTGATCAGTTTGAATATATTTTATAATAGCTTCAATGTCTTTTTTATTTAAATATTTTATAGGGATATTTAATGAACAGTCACTATTTTTAAGAATATTTTTCAAAAGTATCTGTAGAGAAACGGTAGATTTAATCGTATTTTTATTGTATTTAGACTCCATATAATTTTTAAAGTTTTCGTTTTGATTTTGCATTAAGGAGTTTATATAGTTTATATATGAATTTTGAAATTCAGCTTGGTTTATAACTGATTCATCTAAAATATCTAAAAGTATATTGTTTGCAAATATATTGTCAGCAAATTTTTCAGCAGTTAATTTTCCTGAGCTAATGCCTTTTTGATATTTCCTTATTACTCTTTTGGTCGTATTGTAAATTTGATTTCGTGTGTTTAAGTCTAATTCTTCTATTTGCATAATATTTATATTCTCATGATGTGTGAGAAAACCTCCTTTTTAGAATTTATTAATTGGATATTTATAAAACAAAATATGGCTTGAAATTTATTTAGAATAATAATTGTGCTACTTTTATTTTTAACAAAAAAAGACATTGCTATACATATATGTAAATATAAAAATTTAAGATTATGTGTAGTTTTTATATTTGTATAAAAATCATTTTTTAGTCAAAAATATGAATAAAAGGTATTATAACTTTCCCTTTGTATAGCTAATATAATTTATTATCTGTATTATAAATAAGGATCTATAATCCATTTTTATGTGATAAATAGTCCTTTTTTAATGTTTAATATTCTGTTTTTATTTGTAGATAATTTTGTAGATTTTAAGAATAATGTTTGTATGTAAATTGGTTTAATAATATATGTGATGTATTTATATCTTATAATACAAAAAGATTTGATAAAAATCAAATCTTTTTGTATTACTATTTTGTTATCACCATAAATTTTAGAATTTATGATAATTATTTTTCTTCTTTTATTCTCATAGCTCTCATTGCGTTAAGTACTGCTATTAATGCAACCCCAACGTCTGCAAATACTGCTTCCCACATGTTAGAAACACCACCTGCAGTTGCTGCTAAAACTATAACTTTTACAGCTAATGCAAATATGATATTTTGCCATACTATTCTACTAGTTTTCTTAGATATTGCTATAGCTTTTGCTATTTGACTTGGTTCATCATTCATTATAACAACGTCTGCTGCTTCTATTGCTGCATCTGATCCAAGACCACCCATTGCTATACCAACGTCTGCTCTTGCTAAAACTGGAGCGTCGTTTATACCATCCCCAACGAATGCTACTTTTTGTTTTTCTGTTCTACCTTTGTAGATTTCTTCTATTTTTTCTACTTTTTCATCAGGTAGTAAGTTTGAATAAACTTTATCTAATTTTAATTCACCAGCTACTGCATCTGCAACTTTTTTGTTGTCACCAGTAAGCATAACTGTTTGTTTTATTCCTATTTGTTTTAATTTAGCTATTGCTTCTTTACTATCTTCTTTTATTTCATCAGAGATTACTAAATCCCCTGCATATTTACCGTTTATTGCGATATATACAACTGTTCCTGTTTCTGTAACTGGAGTATATTTTATTTTATTAACGTTCATTAATTTTTCATTACCAGCTAAAACAGTTTTTCCGTTGTAGTTAACTTTTATACCATGTGCTGCTATTTCTTCATATTCACCTATTTTGCTTAAATCTAATTCTTTGTTATAAGCTTTAACTATTGATTTAGCTATTGGGTGATTTGAGTTAGCTTCTGCATATGCTGCATATTCCATAAGTTCATCTTCTGAAACATTTACTGCATTTACTTTTGTTACGTTGAATACACCTTTTGTAAGTGTACCAGTTTTGTCAAATACTACAGTATCTACATATCTTAATGCTTCTAAGTAGTTACTTCCTTTTATTAATACACCATTTTTAGATGCGAAACCAATTCCACTGAAGAATGTAAGTGGTATTGATAAAACTAATGCACAAGGGCAAGAAACAACTAAGAATGTTAATCCTCTTAATACCCAATCATACCAAACTGCTTGGCTTGATATATCTATTATCATTGGTGGTATTATAGCTATTATAGCTGCTAATGCAACAACTACTGGAGTGTAGTATTTAGAGAATACACTTATGAAGTTTTCTGTTTTTGCTTTTTTACTACTTGCATTTTCAACTAAGTCTAATACTTTTGATACTGCTGATTCACCGAAGTCTTTAGTTACTTCTATTGTTAATAATGCGTTTTTGTTTATGAAACCTGAAAGAACTTCGTCTTCTACATTAACGCTTCTAAGTACTGATTCACCAGTAAGAGCTGAAGTATCAACCATTGAAGAACCTTCTATTACTATACCATCAAGAGGAACTCTTTCACCTGGTTTAACTACGATTATGTCTCCTATTTCAACTTCTTCTGGATCTACTACTTCTATTTCATTTTCTATTTTTAAGTTTGCTATGTCAGGTCTAATTTCCATTAATGATGAAATTGATTTTCTTGACTTACCAACTGCTATACCTTGTAAAAATACACCTACTTTGTAGAATACCATAACACCAACTGCTTCTGATGTTTCACCAATTATGATTGCTCCAAGTGTAGCTACAGTTATTAAGAAGTTTTCATCGAATACTCTACCATTTTTAATATTTTTAACTGCTTTTAATAATACGTCTCCACCTACTACTAAATAAACTGCTATAAATGCTATTGTACTTATTAAATCTTGGTTTCCATGACCATGGCCACCACCTATAATTTGTTGAGCAAATGTTATAGCATATGCTATTACACCGACAAATAATCTTATTTTTTCTATTTTATCTTTATCAAATTTCTTTGTTACTTTCTCATTTAATGCTTTATTTTGTGCTTTTGAAATTCCTTTTACTTGTATATTTAAACAATGTTGAAGATTTTTAGCTATTGTTGCAACTTCTTCAGTTACTATTCTTCTTGATACTGTTCCATCTAGTTCTATATCTAATATACAGTTTCCAAAATCTAAAGTAGCACTTTTTACACCCGCAGATTTATTTGCTTCAAATTCTATTTGATCTGCACATTGTTTACATTTTAGATTTTCTAATTTTAATTTTAATTCTTTAGAAGTTCTGTTGTCGTGAACTTGTATATTAAGACCTGGTTCTGTTGTATCTATTATGTTTATTACTTTGTCTATAGTTAATTTTCTACTTGCCCCGTCTTTTAATTCAAAACTTAATTTTTTATTTACGAAGTTTAAGTTTGCTATTTCTACTTCATCTAAATCTGATACTTTTTGACCGATTACTTCTGCACAGTGTGCACAGTTTAATCCACCTAAAGTCATATCTACTCTTTTATTATTTCCTTTGCTTGATGCTTTTTCTATAACTTGAATATCAAGACCTGGTTCTGTTGTATCTATTATGTTTATTACTTTATCTATAACTAGGTTTCTACTTACTCCGTTTTTTAATTCAAAGCTTAGTTTTTTATTTACGAAGTTTAAGTTTGCCATTTCTACTTCGTCTAATGCTTCTACTTTTTGACCGATTACTTCTGCACAGTGTGCACAATTTAATCCACCTAAAATCATGTCAACTCTATTATCTTGAGCTTTTTTTGATTTTTTACTTTCCATTACTTTTATATCAAGTCCTGGTTCAGTTATGTCTATTATTTTTATTACTGTTTCTATTATAACGTCTCTATCTGAAGCATTTTTTAATTCAAAGTTTAATTTTTTATTTACGAAGTTTAAATTTGCAGCTTTTACTTCGTCTAATGCTTCTACTTTTTGGCCGATTACTTCTGCACAGTGTGCACAATTTAGACCTCCAAGTATCATACTTACATTTTTGTCTCCTTCTTCAGCATTTCCTTGTAACTTTTTATTTGTTTTATTTGCTGGTTTTTTAGTGCTAATTTGTAATGAAGAATCCATAGTTTTTATTAATGAAGATAATTCATTTATAATTGCACTTTCATCTTTTGATGAATCTATAGATAAAACTAATGATTTGTTTGAAGCATTTACATTACAAGATTTTACACCTGGAACATTCACAGCTAAAAGTTCAATCATTTCTGCTATATCTGTAGTCAATGAACCTTGAACAAATAATTGTTTTTCAGTCAAAGTTGTTGTACTCATATAATTCCCCTTCTTTCTCCTTTATTAACGTTTATACATTTCTTCAATATGATGTAAACCATAGTCAAATATTTTTGTTATATGGTCGTCATCTAATGAATAAAATACTGTCTTTCCTTCTTTTCTGAATTTAACAAGTCTTGCTTGTTTTAAAACTCTTAATTGATGTGATATTGCCGATTGTGTCATTCCTACTAACTCAGCTATATCACATACACACATCTCTTCTTTAAATAATATAAATATTATCTTTATTCTTGTTTGGTCTCCCAAAACTTTAAATAATTCAGCTAAATCCACAAGCATATCCTCTTCTGGCATATTTTCTCTTACTGTCTCTATGATGTCTTGATGTATGTGTTTAAATTCACACTCAGCTATATTTTCTCCATTATTGATGTCAATATTTAAGTTATTATCTTTCATATATTACCTCCAAATCATATTAATATATGAATAACTGTTCATATATTAATAATAATATTTTTATATCTAATTATCAAGATATTTTTAGAAGTTTTTTTAATTTCTTCTATTCCATTTCATTATCCTTAATTTAAATACCCAATATTATAAATCTAAATTGAAATTTACTACTTTGTAAATTTTAACTTTAAACATATATTTTTTATTAATTTAATATATATATTATTAGAAAAATTGTTAATTGTTTCATAGAAATAGAAAGGAGAATCCATATGAGTAACAATAATAGAAATGACAATTCTAAACCTAATTATATATATCCTCAGCCTTATATAGACCCAATGGTTTATTTAAACCCTTACTATTCAAATGCTACAGGATACCAATATAATAGTCAAGGATATGTTGAATATCCTAATAATACCGGATACATTGATTATTCTCAATTTAATGATAACCAAACTAATGACTCTACTGATCAAAACTTAATGAATAATAATACTGATAACGCAGAGGAGTATACTAATATTCCATATGACGAAGATTTTAATATACCTTCTATTCCATATTTTCCACAAACAAATATGCCTAACTCTCAACAAGGTATGCCTAATATGATATTGCCTAATCAACAGTATCAATCTTTGCCACCAAATATGGAAAATCAAGGTGTTGATAATAATCTAAATCAGCAAGTTCCACATCAGCAACAACCGCAATCTCAACAACAACAAATGCATCAAATACAACAAAATCAAATGCAACAACCACAGATGCAGCAACCATCACAAAATTTAAATCCACAAAATATGCAAAATATAAATTATCAAAATCCAAATATGATGAATCCTGGTATGCCTTATGGAGTTCCTATGCAACCAAATATGATGGGAGGGTATATTCCTATGCCAAAACCACCAATGTATCCAGTAGGTATGTTCCCTAATATGTATCCAGAAATGCCACCTAATATAATGTATTATCCTAATTATCCTAGTTATCCTTTTGTAAATGTATCTCCTGGTATGCCTAGTGTAAATATGGAAGAATTTGATGAAGAGGAAATGTAAATAATTATAATATGTTGGAGATTATACATTATCTACAAACTAGACAATGTATAATTTCCTTAGAATTAAAAAAAAGGAAGTAAATTATAAAATACTATAATCTACTTCCTTTTATTTTCCCTTAATATATTTTTATCTTTAATCTTTTTATCTATAATAGTACTGAATGTTCTACTATTCCACAAGCGGCAACATTATCGCCTTTTTTAATTGATAATCCGTAATGATTATACATTATACGACAATCTTCTAATGCTCTATATTCGCCGATTACATTTCCAAAAAAGTCTTTTACAGTACCGATTAATCCACCTTTTTTAACAAACATACCTGGTTCAATACGTGGGAACCATACGCCCGTATGTTGTGATTCGATGTAGTCCGTTTTCATCCATACTATTCTTTCTACTTCTTCTGGTCTATGAGTTATTTCTAATACATTGAAATGGTCTAATAATAAGTATATATCTTGGATAAATCCTTCATAATCTTCTTTTTCGCAAGTATTATTGCAACCTCTCTCAACTAATATACCTGGTATACCTTTTGATGCTGCATAGCTATAAAAACCATCTTTTGATCTCGATGCAATTAAGTGTTCTATTGCTATATTTGATGCTGCACCCATTGATATTTTTGATACTTCGTCTCCTGCTGCTACAGGGAAGAATAGACAAGATGCCATTTGTTCCATAGCTGAACCACTGTGAAGGTCCATAATAAAATCTGCTATTGGCATGATTTCATCTTCTAAAAATGACATTATCTTTCTACTTATTGTTCCATTTTTATCTCCATAAAAATCTCTATTAAGATTCATTCCATCCTCTGGAACTATGGAGTCAGTTCTTTCTGTAAAACCGCTAGAATTTAAGCAATGTATTATCACAATACGTCCGTTTACTTTTTTAGGATCTATCTCAGCTGCTGTCGTCATACATGCAACAACCCCTGGAAACTCACAACTATGTAATCCACCATTTATAACTATTGTCTTTCCTGTATTTTCCCCATTTATAATCGTCGTAGGTATTTCGTAATCTTCACCATATGGACGAATCATTACTTGAAGTTTTTGACCTGCCTCAATTTGCTTGCCTAAAAAGTTCCAAGTTTCATTTCTCATATTTTGCCTCCCAATTTCACTATTACTTTTATAATATATTTCTCACTTTTTATCTCATTATTATATATTAATCTTATTTTTATATTTTAAATATTAATTCTTACTTGATAATTATTATTATCATTTTAACTGTTTATATATTACCATAAATATATTATGAAAAAAACTCCTATTTTGTCTAAATTTAATAACAAAGTGTTATCACGCATAATCTTCTTTGGATTTATATAATATTTTTAGACATTAAATAAGGAAATGCTACAGTATTTGTATCATTTCCTTGTTTAAAACACGTATATATTATTTGTTTTCTTTTCTGTTTCTATTATAGTTAATTAAACAACCAGCCTTGACTATTGCTTTTTCATCATCTGTCATATCAGTTATATATAAATCTAGTTCAGTTATCTTATCTGAGATAACATATGCTTTTATATTGTCCATATTGTTGTCTAATGCTTTTCTTATATTTGGAACAAATATATAATCTCCAACTTCAAATTCTGCATCTGCCTTCATTTGGAATGGAATCATACCCCAATTCATTACGTTTGAGCGATAACGTTTAGTTGCATATTCTTTGCATATATTTGCAAGACCTCCCATTACTCTTTGGCAACTAGCTGCTTGTTCACGAGCAGAACCATCACCTGGCTTTTTAGCATAAATCATACTTCCAATTTCGATGTCATTAGTATTTTCTATTTTAAAGTTTTCTTTTATTTTTTTATAAACATTATTAAGATTTTTATCTAGTGTTGTTGGGTCTTCCCCTTTTAATCTTGCTTTTTCTACTTTATCTACTTCTTTTGTCTTTCCTACGTATTCTGGGTCTCTTCTTGATAATGCAAATTCAGCTAATTTCAATGGATTAGATCTAAATGCTGAAGTTTCTCCTGATGGAATCAGTTCATCAGTTGTTGTAACTTCATCTAGTATTTTTGAGCATACTTTTAATAAAATATTGTCAGATAATGGACTCATTTCTGGCCAATCTTTTATATTTGGACCATAAACTAGATCTAATTTGTTATCACCTTTTCCAAATCCTTGATACACTCTACTTCTATATGATGAATCATCAAATTTATAATCAGGTATATTTTCTTCATTTACTAAATCAGTCGCCGGTGTTAAAATTCCTCCATTTGCTGCAGTAGCTGCTATACTTCTAGCATCCATCAATGCAACAGATGACATTTGGCCGTTTCCTGGTTTAGAACCTTCTCTGTTAGGGAAGTTTCTTGTAGTGTGTCTTATGCTTAATCCATTGTTTGCTGGAGTATCTCCTGCTCCGAAACATGGTCCACAGAATGCAGTTTTAATTGTTGCACCAGTAGCCATTAATGTTGATATTGCACCCTTTTCTAATAAATCCATAAATACTGGTTGAGAAGATGGATATACTGCTAATGAAAACTCATCATTTCCACAGTTTTTGCCTTTTAATATTTCAGCAGCTTGCATAACACTTGTGTATGTACCACCTGAACATCCTGCAATTATACCTTGTTGAACTTGTAGTTTTCCATCAACTATTTTATCAGTTAAACTGAATTCTATTTCTGGATTATCTATTAATTTTTTAGCATCTTCTTCTACTTTAGTAAGTATTTCTTCAAGATTTGCGTTTAATTCATCTATTTCATATACATTGCTTGGATGGAATGGTAAAGCTATCATTGGTTTTATTTCACTTAAATCAACATAAACTAATCCATCATAATAAGCGACTTCTTTCGGATTTAACTCTTTATAATCTTCTACTCTGTTGTGAGCTTCTAAGAATGCTTTTGTATTTTCATCAGTTCTCCATACTGAAGTTAAACATGTAGTTTCAGTAGTCATAACATCAACACCATTTCTATAATCAGTGTCCATTGATGCAACCCCTGGTCCTACGAATTCCATTATTTTATTTTTAACGTATCCGTTTTTAAATACTTTTCCGATTATAGCAAGGGCTATATCTTGTGGACCAACGCCTGGGTGAGGCTTGCCTTCTAAATAAATTGCTACTACCTCTGGATAGTTTATATCATAAGTATCTTCCAATAGTTGTTTTACTAACTCTCCACCACCTTCACCTATCGCCATCGTTCCAAGAGCTCCGTATCTAGTGTGACTGTCTGAACCTAATATCATTTTTCCACATCCAGCCATCATTTCTCTCATATATTGGTGAATAACTGCTATATGTGCAGGAACATAAATTCCACCGTATTTTTTAGCTGCTGATAAACCAAACATGTGGTCATCTTCATTTATAGTTCCCCCAACTGCACATAGTGAATTATGACAATTTGTAAGAACATAAGGTATAGGGAATTTTTTCATTCCTGATGCCTTTGCAGTTTGGATTATACCTACATATGTAATATCATGAGATGCCATTGCATCAAATTTTATTTTTAATTTATTCATATCAGAAGAAGTATTGTGTGACTCTAATATTGAATATGCTATTGTCCCCTTTTTAGCTTCTTCTTTATTAACATTCTTCCCAGTTAGTTTTTCTACTTTATCACTTTCTGATTCTTTTATTATTGCATCCCCATTTACTAGGTATACACCTTCATCATATAATTTAATCATTTCTCAATATTCCCTTCGACTTTATATTAATATTTTTATTTGCATTTTGAATAAGCTTCTATATAAAAGATACTCCGTTATTCATTTAAAGTCTAATATAGTTTTTTTATATATATTATTCCAAAAAGTAATAACATATTTTTGATGAGTTTTCTTGACTTGAAGTCAACTCTAAACCTTATAATAAAATGTAAGGAAATTTATTATAAAACAGGGGGAATTATAATGACTAAATCAAAAGTATATTTTACAGATTTTCGTACAAAACTTGGCGAAGGTCTTCCAACTAAATTAAAAAGATTAATAAAAGATGCTGGTATTACTGATATTGATATGGATAACAAATTTGTAGCGATAAAAATGCATTTTGGGGAGCTTGGTAACTTAGGATTCTTACGTCCAAATTATGCAAGAGCCGTTTCAGATGTTGTTAAAGAACTTGGTGGACATCCATTTTTAACTGACTGTAATACTCTATATCCTGGAAAAAGAAAAAATGCATTAGAACATTTAGAATGTGCATGGGAAAATGGATTTACACCACTGACTGTAGGATGTCCAATATTAATAGGAGATGGATTAAAAGGAACAGATGATGTAGAAGTTCCAGTTGATGGTGGGGAATACATAGAAAAGGCAAAAATCGGTCGTGCAATAATGGATGCCGATGTATTTATAAGTTTAACTCACTTCAAAGGTCATGAAACGACTGGTTTTGGTGGGACTATAAAAAATATAGGTATGGGATGTGGTTCTCGTGCAGGCAAAAAAGAACAACACAATGATGGAACGCCAACTATATCAGAATCAAAATGTCGTGGATGTAAGAAATGTCAAAAAGAATGCGCTAATAATGGATTAGTTTTCAATAAAGAAACTAAAAAAATGAGCATAAATCCAGATACTTGCGCAGGATGTGGTCGTTGTATCGGTGCATGTAACTTCGATGCTATATCATTTGAAAATTACACAGCAGTTAAAAATCTAAACTGTCGTATGGCTGAATACACTAAAGCTGTAGTAGATGGACGTCCAACATTCCACATTTCTCTTGTTGTAGATGTTTCTCCAAACTGCGACTGTCATGCTGAAAATGATGCGCCAATCTTACCTAATATAGGTATGTTCGCATCATATGACTTACTTGCTTTAGATCAAGCATGTGTCGATGCATGTATGAATGCTACACCAATCAGAAATAGCCAATTAGGTGATAATCTTGCAAAAGAAGATTTCCATGACCACCATGACCATTTTACAAATTCCACTCCAGAATCAGAATGGAAAACTTGCTTAAGTCATGCTGAAAAAATTGGACTTGGTTCTAGAGACTATGAACTAGTTGTTATAAAATAAAAATTTAAAACTAAAATATCACTTTTAATATAATATATTTTTAAATAGGTCAGTAAAATTGTGAATTTCTAATATAGAACAAATGAAATAAGGGAGTATATCAATATGATTACTCCCTTATTTCTATATTATCTTTAATAAATTTTATAAAATTATTTACAACACTGCTCATCTGTTTTCCCTTTGGATATACTAGCCAGGTGTTTCTTATTATACTATTACCATCATCGTCTAATATCGGTGTTAAACAAAGGTTATATACTTTCTCAAAACCTTCAGGCAGAAAACAACATGCATATCCAAGCCCCTTATCTACTAACTGCCACGCAAATTCTACATATCCAGCAAACATTCCTACTGGCGGATTATTCCCATATGTATTTTTCCACCATTCATCCAAAATTTCTTTACTCTTATCATTAGTTTTATAATCAATGCGCTGCATTTGTGGCAACTTCATTAAATCAATTGGATCTTTTGATACTATGTAAGCTTTATTTTGTTTAACCAAAATCTTATCTACATCACCTTCAAAGTCACCACATACAAATCCCAACTCTATGTGGTTTTCTAATATCATCCTAAATAAATTATTGCTCTGGTCATTTATAATTTCAAACTTTATATTTTTATGTTCTTGTGAATATCTATATAACACATCTGTTAATTCAAATTTGCTATATGTGTAAGGTGAACCTATTTTAATTGTTCCTTCTAATTCAGTTTTATAAGTATATAGTCCATGTTTTACGTCTTTTATAAATTCCATGTACTCCTTAGCTCGCTTCGCTAGATATTCTCCCTCTGGAGTAAATTTCACCCCTTTCGAAGTACGATTTATTATTTTAACTCCAAAATCTTTTTCCATACTTTTAACCCTTTTTGTAAGAGATGGCTGACTTATATACAACATATCTGCTACTTTTGTCATATTTGGTGTTTCGTACAATCTATATAATATCTCCCAATCTGTATCTTTCATTATTTGCTCCCCTTTTTGCAATAATTTATACTACATTTTTATTTTATCAAAGTAAATTAACACATACAATATAATTAAAAAGGTAAACTCACTTAATAATTCACATCACTTTAATTATTTATCTTCTAAGCCCTATGTTATATTTTGTTCCTATATTTACTCCAAAATTGAATACAATTATAGTCGATATAACAAAAAGCATAAAGATACCATACCCAAATAAAACTCCTGTAATAAATCTTCTTATATTATTACTTTCATAAGAAGTTAATGCTTGTGTAAATCCATCTATGATTAATGGAATCATAATAATAAATGATGCTTTAGCAGTTAATCTAAAAAAGAAACAACAAATCAAGGCAAAACATATACCTACAAATTCGCCTGTACATCTTGCACATATCGGAAATTTTTGCCCTTTATAATAAAATGATCTATCATCTCTGCAATGGCATCCAAAAATAATTGGAAACCACTTATAAATCCATTTTTTTGAATTAGAAAGAAGTAAGTCCACGTCTTACACTCCTAATAAAAAAGGGAAGCACCTAATATAAGTACTATAAGATAGTACACCGCTGCTATTCCCACTGCTACTAAAGCACCTATCCCTGCTGCTTTAGCTGTTTTAGGTTTAGTATCTTTCCAAACTAAGAACAAAACAAGTCCAACGATAGGAACACAACAACCTAAAAGTCCCCATAAAAATCCACCATTATCAACAACTTCTGGTGTTGTTGGTGCTATTTCTTGCTGTTGTACACCACAAGATGGACATATAACTGCCTTGTCATCTATTTCTTTCCCACAATTTTTACAAAAAGCCATTTTCTTTCCCCCTCAAAAATAAATACTATGATTTCTCTCTAGTAATAAAAATATCCATTTTGCTATCATATTAATACATTTATATTCCAAGACGTAATTAAATATTCCCATCCATAATTTTAAAAGAAATGAAATTTTGTATATATAAAAAAGGTATAGATTCATCAGGAATCTATACCTTTTACTATCACTTTACGCAACGTATACTCTATTTCCATTTGGTCCTATATACTCATTATCGCTAAAAGCTAATATTATGTAGAATACTGGTCTTAGGAAGAATAATCCTAAACAAAATCCTAAACCTTTATCAAATGATTTTGCTAATTTATACATACACATAAAATCAACTATTACGCCTACTAACGGAATAATCGTAGCTAAAAATACCCATCCATTCCCCCAGGCAATTTTGAAAAGGCAATAAGAATTATATATTGGTATAATACTTTTCCATCCAGCTATCCCTGCTTTTTGGAAAACTACCCATTGTGCAGCAACTGTAAGTATATAAAATAATATTGCTATTAATCCCATTCTATTTTCCTTCCTTTGTTTTTTATTGATTTTATTATATTATAATTCCTTATAAAGGGTCAATATTACCCAAAAATATACATATATAGATATATTTATCATAAAATATTCATAAAAAAATACTAACTGTTCTAAAACGTCAGTTAGTATTTTTCATTTTATTTTTATATTAAGCTTCTACCAAAACTATCTTTTCCTCAGCTAAACTCTTTTTCACGTCTATAACCCTTTGGTTAGAAGAGCCTCTCATTGTAAGAGATAGGTTTCTATTTTCCTGTTGAAATGGTCCATCAACTAAAACATCTAAATATTTCAGAACTTCCTTTTGTCTTTCTGTAAAATCATCTACAGTATAACCCGTCCACATGTAGATTTTTTTGTTTGGAAATTCTTCTTTAAATCTTTTGCATACTTCTATTACTCCATCTACATTTTCTGGACATAATGGCTCGCCCCCCAGAATCGATAGATCTCTTTGTACGCTATTTTTGTTGATATTTTTAAGTATATAATCTAAATCTTCTTTTCTGAACTCTTTTCCGCTATTAAAGTCCCACGTTTCTCCGTTAAAACAGCCCTTACAGTGATGTGGGCATCCTTGAGTCCAAAGCGACATAGTTATACCTATACCATTTGCTATATCATTATCTTTTATTTTTGAAAACCTCATTAAAACCACTCCATTTTATAAGTGTAAAACTCTTTGGCTTATTTCTTGTGTACGTCCTTTACCCCACATGTTAGAACCGATATAACCACAAGTTCTTCTCATAACTTGCATTTCATCTTTATCTTTGTTTCCACAGTTTGGACAGTACCATTGCATATCATCATCTAATTTTATTTCTCCAGTGTATCCACATTTGAAACAAACATCTGGTTTTGTATTTATTTCAGCATATTGGATATTGTGGTAGATGTAGTTTATTATTTGTTCAACAGCAGGTAAGTTTTTACTCATATCTGGAACTTCTACATAACTTATGCATCCACCTAAACTTATATCATGGAATTGACTTTCAAATTTTAATTTTTCAAATGCATCTATTTCTTCTGTAACATGAACATGATATGAATTTGTATAGTACATTCTATCAGTTACATTTCTTATTTCACCGAATTTTTGTTTGTCTATTCTACAGAATCTTGAAGTTAAACTTTCTCCTGGAGTTCCATATAACCCAAATCCAAGACCTGTTTCTTTCTTCCATGAATCACAAGCGTCTTTTAAGTGGTTCATTACTTGAAGTGCGAATTCTTCACCTTCTTCAGTAGTGTGAGAAACACCAAGCATTGCTTGTGTCATTTCATATATACCCACATATCCTAAAGATAAAGTTGAATATCCATTTTTTAATAATGGATCTATTTTTTCTCCTTTTTCAAGTCTAGCAATTCCACCATGTTGCCAGTGAATTGGTGATATGTCAGAAGAAGTTCCTAATAATAAATTATGTCTAACCATTAAAGCTTCTCTACATAGAGATAATCTTTCGTCTAACACTTCCCAGAATTTATCCATATCTTTATTTGCAGTTAATGCAACTTGAACTAAGTTAAGACTTACAACACCTTGATTGAATCTTCCGTACCATTTATAGTTTCCATTTTCATCTTTCCAGTTACTTAAGTGAGATCTACATCCCATTGGAGGGAAAGTTTCACCATCGTAATTTCTTCTCATTATTTTTGCACTTTGATAATCTGGAACTAATCTCTTAGTATTACATTTTGCTGCTAATTTAGTTATATAATCGTATTTTCCACCTTCTAGACAGTTATGTTCGTCTAGTAAGTAAACAAGTTTAGGGAATTCTTCTCCTATTTCTTGTCCTCTATAGTTTTTCATACCTTCTAATCTTTGTAATATCATCTCTTCACATATTAATGCTTCTTCTCTTTCGAACTCTCCGCCTTCTTCTATTTCAAGGTAGATTGTTGAGAAAGGTGATTGTCCATTACTTGTGTGCAAAGTAGATAATTGGTATCTTATTGTTTGTATACCTGATTTTAGCTCTTCTAACATTCTATCTTCAGCTAATTCATGTGCCATTTCTAAGCTATATTTTTCTTTATATTTTTCAAAATATTTATTGTATGAAACTCTTAAAAATGGTGCTATATGTTTTATAGTTATTGAGTTTCCACCGTATTGTCCACTTGCTATTTGTGCTATTATTTGTGTTGTAACAGTACATGCAGTAGCAAATGATTTTGGTGATTCAACTAATTTATTATTTATAACTGTTCCATTAGTTAACATATCTTCTAAGTTTATTAACATACAGTTGTGTATCGGTTGTATTGCGTAGTCCATATCGTGGTAATGTAGTACCCCTTCATCATGAGCTTGAACAATATGAGCAGGTATTAATTTTCTTCTAGCTATATCTTTTGAAACTTCTCCTGCCATTAAATCTCTTTGAGTAGATGCTAATTGACCGTTTTTGTTTGAGTTTTCGTTTAAAACATCTTCATTACTTTTATCTAATAAACCTAGTATACTGTCATCTGTTGTATTTACTTCTCTTTTGAATGATTGTACTGCTCTATAACCTTCATAAGCTTTTGCAGTTAATTCTTGTTTATGATCTATTAATTCTTTATATACTAACTCTTCAACTTTAGAAACTGTCGGAGAAGGCGAACCTTGTAAATATATCTTTTCTATTTCTTCTGCTATATCTTTTGCTATATCTTCTTCTAATACACCACTACCGTATTTCATTGCTTTTAATATAGCATTTTCTATCTTTAATTTATCAAATTCTGCTTTGCTTCCGTCTCTTTTAATTATACTTAAATTCGCTGACATTATTATCTCCTTCTTCTATATAGTATTATTATTTCATTAAAGTTTTTTGTATTTATTTTTTAAATTGGTTTCTAT
>NZ_JADPET010000041.1 GCF_015667935.1 Clostridium sp. 1001270J_160509_D11
AAATTCTTCTCTGAAGTCTAGTAATCTATCTTCTCTTATTGCTTGTCTAACTTGTTCCATTAATTTAAGTAAGAATCTTAAGTTGTGTGTAGTTATAAGTCTAGCAGCTAATATTTCGTTAGCTTTTACTAAGTGTCTTATATATGCTTTTGTGTAGTTTTGACAGCAATAGCAATCACACTCTGGATCTAATGGAGTAAAGTCTTTAGCATAAGCAGCATTTCTAACTACAACTTTACCTTGGCTAGTCATAGCAGTACCATTTCTAGCTATACGAGTTGGAAGTACGCAGTCGAACATGTCTACTCCTCTTATTACACCTTCGATTAAGTCGTCAGGTGAACCAACACCCATTAGGTATCTTGGCTTATCAACTGGCATAAGTGGTGTAGTATATTCTAATACTTCGTACATAAGTGGTTTAGGTTCTCCAACACTAAGTCCACCTATTGCGTATCCTGGTAAATCTATAGCAGTTATTTCTTTTGCTGATTGCTCTCTTAAATCTTTATACATACCACCTTGGATTATACCGAATAATGCTTGGTTTTCTGTATTTTTGTGAGCATCTTTACATCTTTGAAGCCATCTTGTAGTTCTTTCTAAAGATTTTTTAACGTATTCTCTGTCAGCTGGGTATGGAGCACATTCGTCAAATGCCATCATTATGTCTGAACCTAATGCATTTTGTATCTCCATAGCTTTTTCTGGACTTATGAAGTGTCTTGAACCATCTAAATGTGATTTAAATGTAACACCTTCTTCAGTTATTTTTCTAAGTGGTCCTAGTGAGAATACTTGGAATCCACCACTATCTGTTAATATTGGTTTGTCCCAGTTCATAAATTTGTGAAGCCCACCAGCTTCTCTTACTAGTTCATGACCTGGTCTCATATATAAGTGGTAAGTATTACTTAGGATTATTTGTGATCCTATTTCTTTTAATTCTTCTGGTGTCATCGCCTTTACTGTTGCTTGTGTCCCAACTGGCATGAATATAGGCGTTTCTATACTTCCATGTGGTGTGTGTAATATTCCAAGTCTTGCACCACTTTGTTTACAAGTTTTGATAAGTTCGTATCTTATTGCACTCATTTTGTTTCTCCTTAAAATTTCAAATATATTGATTCATCTCTATATTAAATTTATGATGTAAGTATATTTATTAAAACATACTTACATTTTCATCATCATCTTTTAGATAAGATGCTATTATACTTTTGATAGTAGATTTTGATTCTTTTTCTGTGCTTTCTTTGTCCTTTTCCGGCATTAAATATTTCTTAATGAAGAATATAGCTGCTATAGCTAATACACCTAATAATAATTCACCTGCACTTGATGACTTAGGTATTAAAAGTAGTTTTCTTGCTATCGCGTATAAAAGAACTTCTAATAAAGTTTCAGGTCGATGTAAGCAAAGCATAATTACTAATTCTACGGCTATTACAAGTAATAATATTTGTGCCAAGAAGTTATTTAGTTGCTCGTAATTAACAGGATTTGCGAAGTCGATAATATAAGCACCATAAACCTCTCTCAAAATATCGAATATACCTAAAAGTATGACTAATAGTATTACTACTGACAGTAAAATCTCACATAAATGTGCTATTTTAATAAAAGTCTGCTTTGTATTTCTTTTCATTTTTTCGGCCCCCAGTTAAGTTTGATATTATTATTTTATAAACATTGCATCTCCAAAACTAAAGAATCTGTATTTGTCCTTAACTGCTTGATTGTAAGCATTTAATACATGCTCTTTTCCTGCTAAAGAACTAACTAGCATTATAAGTGTAGACTCTGGTAAATGGAAGTTAGTTATTAAGTTATCTATAACTTTCCATTTGTATCCTGGGTATATAAATATATTTGTCCATCCTGATGTAGCTTTTACTAAGCCATTTTCATCAGCTACTGACTCTATAGTTCTTGTACTTGTTGTACCAACACTTATTACTCTATTTCCATTTGCTTTAGCTCTATTTATTTTTTCTGCTGCTTCTTCTGTCACCATGTAGAATTCTGAATGCATTTGGTGGCTGTTAACATCATCTACTTTTACTGGTCTGAAAGTTCCAAGACCAACATGAAGTGTTACGAATGCTAAATCAACACCTTTTTCTTTTATTTTAGTTAATAATTCTTCTGTAAAGTGAAGTCCAGCAGTTGGAGCTGCTGCAGAACCATTATGTTTAGAATAAACTGTTTGATATCTTTCTCTTTCATCTAGTTTTTCTGTTATATATGGTGGTAGTGGCATGTTTCCTAATTCGTCTAGAATTTCTTCAAATATACCATTATATTCGAATTTAACTATTCTAGCTCCATCTTCACCCATTCCAACTACTTCTGCTATTAGTTTGCCATCTCCAAATGAGAATCTAGCTCCTATTTTAGCTCTTTTACCTGGTTTAACTAATGTTTCCCAAGTATCATCTTCAGTTCTTTTTAAAAGTAAAAATTCTATTTTTCCACCTGTTTCTACTTTTGAACCGATAAGTCTAGCTGGGATTACTCTAGTGTCGTTTAAAACTAGGCAATCTCCTGGATTTAAATAATCTATTATATCTTTAAATATTCTATGTTCGATTTCACCAGTTTCTTTATTAAGTACCATAAGTTTAGAACTTGTTCTATCTTTTATTGGAACTTGTGCAATTAATTCTTCTGGTAAATCAAAGTTAAAATCGCTTGTTTTCAATTTTTTAACTTCCTTTCTAAATAAATATTTGTCAAAACATACAAATACAATGATAACAAATATTTATTTATTTGGGTAGACTTTTATAAAATCTTATTTTTGGGGATATTCTATATTTAAATGTTCATATGCTCTTGGCATAGCAATACGCCCCCTAGGCCCTCTATTTATAAAACCTAGTTGAAGTAAATACGGCTCATAAACATCTTCTATTGTATTTCTATCCTCTCCAATTGATGCTGCTAATGTGTCTAATCCTACTGGCCCACCGCCAAACTTGTGGATTATTGTTAAAAGTAGTTTTTCATCAACATCATCAAGACCTAAACTGTCTACACCTAATAATTCTAAGGCATCATTTGCAACTTCATCAGTTATATTTCCGCCGGCTTTTACTTGAGCATAGTCTCTAACTCTTTTTAGAAGTCTATTTGCTATTCTTGGTGTCCCCCTAGAACGTCTAGCAATCTCTGTTGCTCCATTTAAGTTTATTTCTGCTTCTAGAAGATTTGCTGATCTCATTGAAATTTGAGCTAATTCATCTACTGTATAGTAGTCTAATTTGCATATTACTCCAAATCTATCTCTAAGTGGGTTTGTAAGCATTCCCGCTCTAGTCGTCGCACCAATTAATGTGAATTTTGGTAAATCAAGCCTTATACTTCTCGCTGATGGTCCTTTTCCGATAATTATATCTATACAGTAATCTTCCATTGCAGGGTATAAAACTTCCTCTACACTCCTATTTATTCTGTGTATTTCGTCAATAAATAATACATCATTTTCCTCTAAATTAGTTAAAATTGCCGCTAAATCACCAGCTCTTTCAATAGCTGGACCAGATGTAATTCTAAGGTTTACACCCATTTCATTGGCTATTATTCCAGCTAAAGTTGTTTTTCCTAAACCTGGAGGTCCATATAATAAAACGTGGTCTAGTGGCTCATTTCTAGATTTTGCTGCCTCTATAAATATTTCTAATTGTTCTTTTACTTTTTCCTGACCTAAATAATCCGATAAACTCTTAGGTCTTAAACTAACTTCTGTTTCTGTATCCTCTGATTTCATGCTAGAAGTTATCAATCTATTTTCATCACCTAAATCAAACATTTACCAATCTCCTTTCTATATTTTCGTCTATTTAAATCTAATTACTTACTCATTAAATATGTAAGTGATTTTTTAATTAAGTCTTCTGTTTTTAATCCGTCTTTTTTGAATTTTTGAACAGCTTCTTTAGCTTCTGTACTTGAATATCCTAAAGCTAATAATGCTTCTAATGCTTCATCTAACTCTAATCCTGTAGGTGCTTGATTAAATAAAGTAGCTTCAAACTCTGCCATATCTTTATCTACTTTATCTTTTAATTCTAAAATTATTCTCTCAGCAGTTTTTTTACCGACGCCTGGACATTTCGATAATTTTGCAATATCCTCACTAAGGATATATGCACTAAGTTGTGGTGGCGTTGCACAAGATAAAATTCCAAGACCTACTTTTGGACCTATCTTTGACACTGATGTAAGTAGTTTAAACATCTCAAGTTCCATTTGAGTTGAAAATCCGCACAAACTCATGTCATCTTCTCTTACTATTAATTTTGTAAATATTTTTGCACTTTTTCCCTTTTGTACACTTTGCGCCGTAAAACTAGATACATTTATTTCGTATCCAATTCCGTTATTTTCTAAAATTATTCTATCTAAATATATTTCCTCTACGATTCCTTTTATATAGCTATACATACATTCTCCTTATAAAATTATTTAAAGTTTTTTAAAGTCTTTTCTAGTCTATTTGCATGTGCATGACATACAGCTATTGCAAGAGCATCAGCAGTATCATCTGGTTTTGGTATTTCTTTTAATTTTAAAAGAGATGTCACCATCTGTTGTACCTGCATTTTTTGGGCTCTACCATATCCAACAACACCTTGTTTAACTTGAAGTGGTGTATATTCATAAATAGGCTTATTATTGTGTGTACAAGCCAACATAATTACACCTCTCGCCTGTGCAACTGTGATTGCTGTTTTTACATTTTTGTTAAAGAACAATTCCTCAATCGCTACTTCATCAATATTATAGTTCTTAATTAAAATATCTATACCTTTATAAACAAGTGCTAGCCTTTGATCTGTTGGTGTGTTTGCGTTAGTTGTAACAGCCCCATAATCAATAACTCTAAACTTATTATTTTTATATTCTATTATTCCGTATCCAACTATAGCTATCCCTGGGTCTATTCCTAAAATAACCAAAACTGACCTCCTAAATTTATTTTTATCCAAACCTATGTTCTCATCTATTATATCAAATAAACTAAAGCTTTAACAAATAAACTAAAAATATTATTTCTATAAATATAAAAATATGTCCTTTAAATGTTGTCAGCAAAATTATGCTATTAACATTTAAAGGACATATTTCTCAGGTATATATTAAATTTTATTAGCTACCGAAATCTTCAAGTCTAGAATAAGCATCTTCTTCATTATCTAATACTATCGCTTCTTTAAGTTCTTCTTGAACTGATTTTGGAAGTGATTTTATTTGGATAGAAGTTTTTTCTACTAATTCTTTTTTACCTTCTTTATTATATTTGAAAACAGTTATATATCCATCTTCATTTTCTAATGTATATTTATTTGCTTTTGATAAATCTGTAGTTTCATCAGAAGTCTTTAAAATTATTTGATATTTATTCATTGTAGATACTTCTTTGTCTGGATATTTTTCTTTTAAGGCCGCTTTAATTTCATCTTCAGTTTTATTTAATAAGTCCTCGTTTACTTTTCCTAACATTACTGGTATTTCATTATCATCTTGAAGCCATATTTGACAGTATTCATCTAATTTAAATTTTTGTTGACTAGAAAGACTCTTTTGATTTGTTTTGTCAATTTTGCTGTTACTTGCTTCAAGCGTTTCATAACTCTTAACCCCTAAAAAAATACCTCCACTTAATAGTATTACTCCTAATGCTACTAATGACGGAATAATCCAGCGATAATTCTCCATCTTTTTCATTACTTATGTCCTCCTCCTTTGTAAATATGTAGGATTTTTATTAGTATCTTAGCCATTTTTGCTAATATTTATACATTAATAACACTATATTTTGGTCATATTTTTTAGGTGTGCAAAATATAATTATTAATAATAATTTTATGGAATTGAGGTGTGTTTATCTTGGAAAATAACTCTTATACTACATCAGATAGACTTGATTATTTAGAGTTTAGACAAAACCTACTAATTTTAAAACAACCATGTCACAAGGCAACCGTCTTTTTTGATTTAACTATAGATATATATTTAAAAATGAAGGAAAAATCTGAGGAGTTCTCTGAAAATGTTAAAAACGGTAAAAATCTAAAATTATTAGATTATGAAAAAATGATAATAAATATTTGGCCAAATATTTCAAATTACCCTTCTTCATGTTCACTAATAGCAAAGTCACTATTAGATAAAGATGTGTTTCAATCAATAGTAGAATAATCTATGTACAATACATATTTTTTTATATTTTGGAAATACTTTTATTAATTAAAGTTAATAGGAGGTTCAAAATAATGGCTAGAATAGGATGTAATGTACTAAATTGTTCGCATAACGATGCAGGAGTTTGTTATGCAAATAGAATATCTATAACAGGAAAAAAAGCTCATACAAGTAACCATACTTGTTGTTCTTCATTTTTAGACCAATCTACTTACAGTAACTTAACAAGCAATACTTGTACTAATGGAAGTTGCGACTACATAGGATGTAATGTAAAAACATGTGCTTATAATGCAGGAAATGTATGTAGCTTAAATAATATATCAGTAACATCTAGTGCTGATTCAGCTAATTTATACTCTGAAACATATTGTTCAAGCTTTAAATGCAAATAATAATATTTACTTTTTATAGAAAGATAGACGTCAAAATGTCTATCTTTTTTTAATTATAAATAAATTATCTAAATCAACGGACGAAGTCATTGGCTACATGAACAAAGTGATTTTTTTAATTTTATATTCACTTATCTATAGTCTAAATTTGTATATTATTTAACAAAACTTTAACATAAATTCACCTTTCTTTCGATTGACATTTTATGGTAATCATCACTATAATACTTGTATGTATGTGAGTATTTACTCACTATTTTTATGGTTCATATTGTGAGTGTTTACTCACTTTAATACTTTGGAAAAATATTATTTAATAATGTGTTAAATAAAAATTTTCTTATTAATAGTTTTGTTTTAATATGAAACTTCAAATTTTAGGAGAAATTTCAAATGCAACATTCTATTTTAAATTCATATAAGAAAGACATATTAGAAAATAAAACAATGACAGCCAAGTGTAAAAGGGTATTAGAAACTAGCATTGACCTTTTTGCTAAAAATGGGTATTCCAATACATCAACCAGTGAGATAGCAAAAATCGCAGGTGTTGCTGAGGGTACAATATTTAAACATTTCGGCACAAAAGAAAATTTACTACTTTCTTCGATTATGCCATTTATATTTGATTATGTTCTTCCAGAAATGATAATAGATTTTGAAGATGTTGAAATAAAGGATATATATCCTGACTTTAAATCATTTATACATGAACTTGTCTATGAAAGATTTAATTTTATGAGTGAAAATTATAAAGTCGCTCACATCTTATTGGCAGAAGTGCTTTATCGTGAAGAGCTAAGAATAAAAATTGTAGATGGTTTAAAATCTACTATAATGGACGGTTTTGACAAAATATTAAATTACTTTAAAGAAAATAAGATGATAAAAGACGTTCCTAATGGACTTATCGTCAGAACTGTTATTTCAAATATAGGTGGATATGTCATGTTAAAGTATATTTTCGATCCTGATGGGAATTACAACGATGAAAAAGAGCTAAAATACATAGAAGAATTAATAGTTAATGCTTTTAGTTTATAATTACTTTGGGGCAGTTTGAGGAGGTTTAATTTTATGAAAAAAATATTTAATGTAGGGATAGATGTCGGTTCTACTACAGTTAAAATAGTCGTTTTAGATAAAGATACAGTTGTATTCAAAAAATATACAAGACATTTTTCAGACGTAAAAAAAGCCGTTAAAGAAGTTTTAATAGAAGTTTATGAAAAATTCGGGGATATCAGAATTTCTACTGTAGTAACTGGGTCTGGAGGAATAGATATCTCTAAGTATTTAGGTTTAAAATTTGTACAAGAGGTAATATCATCTACAAAAGCAATTGAAACCTTCAACCCAGAAACTGATGTTGTAATCGAACTTGGTGGTGAAGATGCAAAAATCACTTATTTAAGTGGTGGTATTGATCAAAGAATGAATGGTATCTGCGCTGGTGGTACTGGTGCATTTATAGACCAAATGGCAACTTTACTAAAAACAGATGCTGCTGGACTTAACGAAATGGCTAAAGATTATGAGGTTATCTATCCTATCGCCTCTAGATGTGGTGTCTTTGCAAAAACAGATATTCAGCCATTGATAAATGATGGTGCAAGAAAAGCTGATATAGCCATGAGTATATTTAATGCTGTCGTAGTTCAAACAGTCAGCGTTTTATCTTGTGGTAGAGCTATAGAAGGAAATGTAGCTTTTTTAGGAGGTCCTCTATACTTCTTATCAGAACTTAGAACAGCATTTAAAAATGTACTTAACTTGAGCGATGAAAATATAGTATTTCCAAAAGATGCACAGTTATATATCGCTATGGGTGCTTCAATATTAGCAAAAGATGAACCCGATATTAATTTATCAGATTTGATAAATAAAACAAAAAAAATCGAAGGTGTAAACTTATCTAATACAGAAGGTTTAGAGCCTCTATTCAAAAACAAACAAGAACATGACGAATTCATAAATAGACACAATAAATCTAAAGTTACTAAAAAAGATATAAAAAATATAAAAGGAAATTGCTTCTTAGGTATTGATGCCGGTTCTACAACTACAAAAGCCGCATTAATAGATGAAGATTGCAACTTAGTTTATACATATTATAGTAGTAACGAAGGTAGTCCCCTTCAAACTTCTATAAATATAGTAAAAGATATTTATAGCTGCCTGCCAAAAGATGTCCACATAGTTTCATCTTGCGTCACTGGATATGGTGAAGCTTTACTAAAAAAAGCGTTAAAAATAGATTATGGTGAAATAGAAACTATGGCTCACTACAAAGCAGCTAAATACTTTGACCCACAAGTAGACTTCATATTAGATATCGGAGGCCAAGATATGAAATGCCTTCATATAAAAGATGGAGTTATCGACAATATTATCCTTAATGAAGCTTGTTCTTCTGGTTGTGGTTCTTTCCTTGAAACTTTTGCAAAATCACTTTCTATGTCTATACAAGACTTTGCAAAAGAAGGTACATATTCACAACATCCAGTTGATTTAGGTTCTCGATGCACAGTCTTTATGAATTCTAGAGTTAAACAGGCACAAAAAGAAGGTGCTACAGTTGCCGATATATCATCAGGTCTTTCTTATTCAGTTATAAAAAACGCCTTATTCAAAGTTATAAAAATTAGAGATTTAAATGAACTTGGTAAAAACATAGTTGTACAAGGTGGTACTTTTTACAATGATTTAGTTTTAAGAAGCTTTGAAAAATTAATCGGCAGAGATGTAATTAGACCTGATATTTCTGGAATAATGGGTGCATTTGGTGCTGCTTTAATAAGTAAGGAAAAATACACTCCACAACATAAAACAGAATTTTTAAATTTAAAACAACTTGAAAACATCAAAGTAGATAATACAGTTCGTAGATGTAAAGGTTGCTCAAACAAATGTCTACTTACTATAAATAAATTCTCAGAAACTGAAATATTTGTATCTGGTAATAGATGCGAAAATGGTGCCGCTTTATATGGTGCAGAAAAACCTGACCCAAATAAAGAAAAACCAATAAATCTATTTGCATACAAATATGACAGATTATTTAAACATTATAAACCATTAAAATTGGAAGATGCACCACGAGGTGAAGTCGGTATTCCAAGGGTTTTAAATATGTATGAAGATTATCCATTCTGGTTCACTTTATTTACTAAATTAGGATTTAAAGTAACTCTATCAGGAAGATCTTCAAAAAAACTTTATGAAAGAGGTATGACTAGTATAGCCTCTGAAACAGTTTGTTACCCAGGTAAAATGGTCCATGGACATATCCAAAGTTTAATAGATAAAGGTGTTAAGACTATCTTCTACCCTGCTGTAACACACGAATACAGAGAAGATAAAACTTCAGACAACAACTACAATTGCCCTGTCGTTATATCTTATTCTGAAATAATAAAAAACAATGTTCCTGATATAAAGAAAAAGAATATTAAGTTTATAAATCCATTTATGACTTTAAATGATAAAGAAAACTTAAAACAAAGACTTTGTCAGGTCTTCTCTAATTATTTTTCAGAATTAAACATCTCAAAATCTGAAATTAGAGCTGCTGTTGATGCTGCAAGAGATGAAGAATTAGCATTTAAAGCAGATATAAGACATGCTGGCGAAGAAGCTGTTAAAAAAATAGAAAAAGAAAACTTAAAAGGTATAGTTTTAGCTGGTAGACCTTATCACCTTGACCCAGAAATTAACCATGGTATGCCAGAATTAATAAATTCACTTGATATGGCAGTACTTACAGAAGATAGTGTTTGTCATCTTGCACAAGTACAAAGACCTCTAAGAGTTGTCGACCAATGGGTATATCACTCTAGACTTTACAAAGCTGCTGAATTTACTAAAAAATACGATAACATAGAATTAGTTCAGCTAAACTCATTTGGATGCGGTCTTGATGCTGTAACAACAGAACAAGTTCAAGAAATACTAGCAGAAAAATCAAAAATATATACAGTAATAAAAATAGATGAAGGTAATAACTTAGGTGCAGCAAAAATAAGACTTCGTTCACTAAAAGCTGCTATGTCAGAAAGAGAAGCAAATAACATAAGTGTTAAAAATATAAAAGAAAATAAAATACATTACACTAAAAACGATAAATTTGATCCAAAACGTAAATTGCTAGTTCCTCAAATGTCTCCAATTCACTTCCAATTCATCCAAAAGGCTGTGAATTTAAGTGGTTGGAATGTAGAAATCCTTCAAGATACAAGTAGAGAGATTATCGAGGAAGGATTAAGATATGTAAATAATGATGCATGCTACCCTGCCATCATAGTTATAGGACAGTTAATAGGCGCTCTTAAATCAGGCAAATACGACTTAAACAACGTAGCTGTAGGTATAACTCAAACTGGTGGTGGTTGTAGAGCGACTAACTACATAGGTTTCTTACGTAAAGCTATGTATGAGGCAGGATTTAAAGATGTACCAGTTGTATCATTAAGTGCACAAGGCATAGAAGATAATGGTCTTAAAGAAAATATTTCACTACCACTACTAAATCGTGGCTTTATGGCTGTAGTTTATGGTGATTTATTTATGAAAGTATTATATAGAACTAGACCTTATGAAAAAGTCAAAGGAAGCGCAAATGCTTTATATGAAAAATGGGTTAAAATTTGTATGGATTCACTTGAAAGTGCTAAATTCTCTACTTTCAGTAAAAACATCAAAGCAATAATAAAAGATTTTGATAATCTAGAACTTCTAGATATCAAAAAACCTCGTGTTGGTCTTGTTGGAGAAATATTAGTAAAATTCCATCCAACTGCAAATAACAATATTGTCGACGTCCTTGAAAGAGAAGGGGCTGAGGCTGTAATGCCAGAGCTTGCTGGATTCTTCTTGTATTGTTCTCTAAACAATATATACAAAAAAGACAACAAACTAGAAGGTAGCGCTAAAGGTAAATTCTTTGCAAAATTCTTTATTGGTTTAGTTAGTTTCTACCAAAAAACTTACGTAAAAGAACTTAAAAAGAGCAAGAGATTTACTCCACCTGAAAGTATTTATGAATTAGCAGAAAAGACTAAAACATTAGTCTCTATCGGAAATCAAACTGGTGAAGGCTGGTTCTTACCAGGTGAAATGATAGAATTAATAGAAAGTGGTGTTGATAATATAGTTTGTATGCAACCATTTGGTTGTCTTCCTAACCACATAATTGGTAAGGGGCCTATAAAAGAATTAAAAGCTAGATATCCAAAAGCAAACATAATTCCAATAGACTACGACCCTTCTGCAAGTGAAGTTAACCAAATAAACAGAATAAAACTTATGCTATCAAGAGCATTTAAAAACTTAAAAGAAGAAGATAATACATCTAAAATATCTTCTAAAGCAAAAACTTTTACTGTTAATGATATTAAATCAAATAAAGAAAGTGAATCAAAAACACCAGAAAATAAAAAAGCTGTTAATATGTAAATAAAAGGCTGATTTCTACTTTAAATAGAAATCAGCCTTTTTTAATTCTAAGAAAATTATATATTATCTGGTTTTTGGATAATATATAATTTCCAACCTATTAACTAAAGCAACGGACGAAGTCGTTGGCGCCATGAGCAAAGCGAATTTTTTTTTAATTAATCTATCTCTTTTAGATTCATATCTGTTGATTGTTTTAAAATCAAATGTTTTAAATATTGAATTGCACCTATTAACACTCCACCTAGAATAAAAAATAGTACATTAAAATTATAAATATTAACAGGAACATAGTTGTAAGTTCCTGTAATAGTTGTGGGTCCCATAATGATTGAATATATTGAACCTATCATCAATCCTAAAATTATATATATCATCTCAGAAGTATATTTTTGTAATAAATATTTAACTAGCTTTGTACATGAGAATATTCCAATTATCAAACCGACTATAAATACTAATACAATAGGCATTTGGCTGAAATTCCCATTCAAGATATTGTGAACACTCTTCATAATAGGTAGATATAAACCAAATATCAAAAGCAAAGTCGATCCAGATATACCTGGAAGTACCATTGCAGATACAGCTATAATTGCTACTAATATAATATAAATCATTAAATCTATATCAAAATATTTAAAACTTATATTATAAGAATTTGATGATATAGGATTGAAATAAGTAATTAAAACTACTACTAATATTCCAAGAATAAATAATATTGTACCACCTGAAACACCGGGTACAGAATCCGCCAAAGCCATACACAAACCACCAAACATTAAATTCAACATTTTCACCTCTCCTTAAAACTGTATTTAGACTAAAAATCTATTAAAAAGACTTCACCTTCTCTACAATCTCGTGATACACACATATTTTATATGCTTGTACAACTAATATTTTCTTATTTTTATTTCTTTATCTTTATAATACAAAATAAAAATAACTATAAAAAAAATAAAATATTAATTATTTATTAACTGTTAATATTATGTTTGTTAATTATATGCAGAATCTATAACCTGCGCCCCATACTGTATCTATAAATTTTATATTTTTTGATTCATCTTCTATTTTTTTCATATCTCAATCTTTCGTCTACTGAATTTCTAAGATATCCTCTCATCTCATCAAAATCTCTACATACGTCTCCAAACTCATCATTACCAAAATAATTTATCGGCTTGTCTAACTCTCCTTCTCTTATTTTTTTACTTCCTACTCTTATCTTTTCTAATGGAACTAAAATACTTTTAGAAATCCAATGTGATAACAGTATGTTTAAAATTATTATCATAGTTTTTTATCAGTTCATTTAGCTTTTGATGTTCCTGTTTTGTCAAATTATCATATAAATTTTTATTATTTACTTCTATGGATAAGTTATATCCTAACTTACTTAATTCTTGATTTAAATTTGATAATTGATTGGATTCTAGTTCTTTTTGTGTTGTATTTTTATAGCTTGATTTAGGTATAGACAATATATCATCTTCGTATTGATATATTAAACTTTGTACTGAATATAAAGAGTTTTTATCCTTAACTAAAGTTTCTATAATTTCTTCTATAGTTTCGTGGTAATTATTACTTTTTATAGATATCCCCATTATAATTAATAGCGTTAATATTGGTATTACTACTATGACTATATTAGAAACTATTACTTTATTTTTTATCTTCATAAGTTATCCCTCGTTTTATCAAAATTTTTTCTTTACTCTATCAAAGTAACAAAACTTTATAAAATTTTTATTAAATATTTATAAAAAATAAATATTGCCTTTAGCTCTTTATTTTATCTTATAAATTAAATAATACTGCATATAAACTAATCGTAACAATTATAGTTAATATGCAGTATTATTATTTGAATGTAAGTTCTTTTATTCACTTTGTAAATCAGAATATAGTATGCTGTCTTCTCTATTTAAATATACATATACAGTATTTGTTTTTTCGTCATCATCAGATTTTAATAATACTTTTATAACATAATCATCTGTAGCTATATCTACTAATTCACCTTCATATTCAGAATATCTTCTATTTATTAAATTTCTAGCCTCAATTACATCTTCATCAAATAGCTCAACACTATGTAGTGTTACATATTGTGATTTAAAACTACCTTCAAAAGATAAGCTAATAAAATATATTTTTTTACACTCTGTGCACATAACTACTAATTTTTCCATTTTGTATATAGATGCTTTTGTAACTGCCTCTACTTCACTTCCCTTTAATTCTATTTCGTTTACTTCTCTAAATAAAACTTTATATTTTTGTGCATCTGAGCATGGACATATTTTTTGTCCAAAATCATCTTGATATAGGTATTTGTTTACAGTAACCATAAGATTATCCCCCGTATTTATTTTGTTAGTCAAAAAATAAAGGCTTTAAAGCCTTTATTTTTTGTATTATGTTTTATTCTAAATCTACATATACAAAATCAAATTTATTTTTCCATATAGACGTATTCTGTATATTTTCCGTTTTCTACTTCTTTTTCTTCTACTATTTTCGTAATAAAATCTTCGGATCTTATAGTAAATAATGCTTCATAAGAACCATAATTACGTTTAATATGTTCTCTTACCTGGCTATTTGTTTCAGATATTTCTCTTATATTTGAAACCGTACGCTTTTGGTCGCTTCCATTTTTTATGTATCTCATATCAAATCTATACATTCTACTACATTTTGAGCAAACAGCTATTATATCGCTTGTAGAATCACAAATGTCTTCATTTTTACTTTCAGTCATCTGACTATGATTATATAGTACTCTGAATTTTTTACATTCAGAGCATTCACAAACCTTTTTATCTAACTCTGCCACTAAAATGTACTTTGGTGTGTATAACATATATCTTACCCCTTTCTCTATACCTATTATTATTTATTATATATTCCCTAAAATATATAAATTTATGTATATGCAGGTTATTTGAGTACACAAAAATTGTTCTTTTTTTAATGATTAGTCACCTTACACAAAATCCCCTATAACAACTTTGCGTCTAGTTAACCTCTTTATAATATTGTATCACCATATTATCTAAATTACAGATTTAATTTGAAAAATTTTCTAGCTAGAAAAAATAATACATTATACATTAAACGGATTAATTTGTTTTACTTCTGTTTATAAAATATATTTAAAATTATTTAATTATATTCTTTAATTCGTTTAATTCATCTATCCAGATACTTTGACATGCATCAGATGCCATTCTCCAGTCACCTCTTGGTGATAATGACACACTACCAACTTTTACTCCATCTGGCATACATGAACGTTTAAATTGTTGTGTCCAAAATCTATTGTAGAATATCTCCATATTTTTAAGCACATCAGCCTTATCTATAACTGGATTTTCAACACCCATTTTCTTTTCATGCATAGTTTTTGCATTTATATATAAATCAAATATTTTTCTTGGTCCAAATCCATGTCTTTGCATGTAGTAAAGTATAAAGTCATGTATTACATATGAACCGATTTTATCTTCTGTTTTTTGTTTTATTGTTCCATCTTCATTTGGAGGAAGTAACTCTGGACTAACAGGAGTATCGCAAATATCTAATAAAGTTTCTCTTAGTTCATTGTGATGTTGTGCATATGATTCTAGGATTCCTCTTACTAAAGTTTTTGGTATAGATGCATTTACTCCATACATACTCATTTGGTCTCCATTGTATGTGCACCAACCTAATGCTAATTCAGATAAATCGCCAGTTCCAACTACTAATCCGCCTATTTTATTTGATATATCCATAAGTATTTGTGTTCTCTCTCTCGCTTGAACATTTTCAAATGTTACGTCTAAGTTAGATTTGTCATGGCCTATATCTTTGTAATGTTGTTCACATGCATCTTTTATATTTATCTCATATGATGTTACATTTAATAATTCCATTAATTTTTTTGCATTGTTTAATGTTCTATCAGTAGTTCCATAACAAGGCATTGTAATAGCGTGTATTCCTTTTGTATCAAGCCCATTTATGTTGAATGCTTCTGCTGCTACAATTAATGCTAACGTGCTGTCTAATCCACCAGAGATTCCTATAACAACATTTTTACAATTTATTTTTTTAAGTCTTCCAGCAAGACCAGCTGCTTGTAATTTTAATATTTCAGTAGCACGCTCATCTATATTGTGTGGAACAAATGGTAGTATTGATATTTCTCTATTTGAAACAAATTCATCTGTTACTGGTGCAAAAGTCTCTATACAAATACGTTCATATTTTTGTTTATTTACATTAGTCATATATGATGTCGTTTTTGTTCTATCATTTTCACAGTTTTCTATATCTATTTCACCATAAGTTATTTCTATATCTTCTAAAAACTTGCTCTCACCTACTATAACTCCACAATCTGCAATTAGACTATGACCTGAAAATACAGTATCTGTCGTACTTTCTCCTCTTGATGCAGATGCGTATACATATCCACAGTTTGATGTAGCTGATTGCATTTTTATTAAATCTTCTCTATACTTAGCTTTTCCTATAGTTTCATTACTTGCTGATAAATTTACAATTATATTTGCCCCATGTAAACAATGGTATTTTGAAGGTGGTATCGGTACCCAAACATCCTCACAAATTTCAGCAGAAACTACAGCACCTGTGCGAGTATCTTCTACTAATAAATTTGGTGTAAACGGAACTGTTTTTCCACCTATCACAATTTGGTCATCTATTCTATTTACTGAGCTCGCAAAATATCTTCCTTCGTAAAACTCAGAATAATTAGGTATAAATGTTTTTGGTACTACACCTATTATTTCACCATTATGTATTGCGACTGCGCAGTTAAATAATTGGTTGTCTTTTCTAATCGGCATCCCTACAAATATAAGTGGACTATATTCTTTATTTGATAGTTTTGCAAATCTTATAAGTTCATCATAAGATCTTTTTATTAAAGTATATTGATTAAATAAATCATGACATGTATATCCTGTAACGCTCAGTTCTGGGTATACTACTACTCTAGTTTGTCTTTTACCTGATTTATTTTGTTCTATAACATCATCAAGAAGTCTTAACATTTCATCTACATTAAATTTCGGATTTGCAATCTTTACTTCATTTGGAATAAGCGTTGCAACCTCAACAATCCCATGATTTAATAATTTATTCATAAACATGTCTCCAATCTATTCCATTTTTTATCTTTTAAATACCTATTTAGATATTTTCATATACATTATCAAGATATTTTATTTTATCACAAATCAATAATTTTTATAAAAAAATCTTTATTCGATGTAATTTATTTATAAGTGAATATAATTTCCTATGCGTTATAAAAAATCTTTTTAAAGAACTTATTTATATCTTTAAATAAAATGAGGAACAAATAATAGTACTCTATTATTGTTCCTCATTTTTAGGTGTATATTTAAAAATTTCTATATGGAATTTTTAATGCAAATTAATAAACTAAGGCTTCTTCTTCGCCCTTTAATACTCGAAGTCCACCTTCTGCCAATGCTGACATTTCGTCTTCTCCAGGATAAGATAATACTTCTCCCAAAAATCCTACTCTTTCTTTTATCATATCTCTTACCTTAGCTGAATGAGCAATTCCACCAGTTAATATTATCGCATCTATATCGCCTTTTAAAACTGTTGCATATGCTCCTATTTCCTTGCATATCTGGTAAATCATAGCTTCATATACAAGTTTTGCTTTTTCATCCCCATCATTTATTCTAGCTTCAACTTCTCTAATATCATTAGTCCCAAGATATGCAACTACTCCGCCTTGTCCTTTTATTCTTTTTGAAACTTGGTCTTTTGTCATTTCATCTCCATAACATGCTCTAAACAATGCTCCAACTGGAAGTCCACCACTTCTCTCTGGTGAAAAAGGTCCTTCACCATCTAGTCCATTCGTATTATCTATTACTTTACCTTTTTTATGGGCTCCTACAGTAATTCCACCACCCATATGTACAATTAAAAAGTTACAGTCTTCGTATTTTTTACCTATATTTTCTGCCGCCCTTCTTCCTATTGCCTTTTGATTTAATGCGTGGAATATACTAATTCTAGGCATTTCTGGAACTCCTGATAATCTAGCAACTTCCTCCATTTCATCTACAACAACTGGGTCTACGATATATGAAGGCACATTAATTTCATCTCCAATTTGTCTAGCAATTATACCTCCAAGGTTTGATGCATGTTGTCCCGATACGCCTATTTTCAAGTCTTCAACCATTGCATCATTTACTATATAAGTTCCTCCTTTAATTGGTTTTAACAAACCACCTCTACCAACTACTGCATCTAAATCGGCTAAGTTTATGCCACCTTCTTTTAATACATTTTCGATTATATCTTTTCTAAAATCTAATTGATCTGCTATCTTTTCAAATTTATCAATTTCCTCAGATGAATGTCTAAGTGTTTTTTCAAATATTTCTTCTTTATCTTGATAAACAGCTATCTTAGTAGATGTTGAACCTGGATTTATCGCTAAAATTTTAAATAACTTTTCCATATTAATTCCCCCTAATTTTAAATACTAAACTTTCTCTAATTAGAGCTTTTGACAAAAAGTAATCTATACTTATCTATTTTTAACTAAATACAATTAATCTTTTTTAGACGCTGCTAATACGCCTAATGCAATGGAATTTAATTTTGTTATATCGCTATCTGCTCTCGATGTTAAAACTATAGGTGCTTTAGCTCCAAGCACCAATCCCGCACTTTGGGCTTTTGCAAAGAAAGTCATAGATTTATAAAATATATTTCCTGCCTCAATATCCGGTACAAGCAGTATGTCCGCTTTTCCTGCTACAGGATGGTCTATTCCTTTATGTTTTGCCGCTTCTTCACTAATAGCGTTATCGAGCGCAAACGGTCCACCTACTATACAATCTTTAATTTCTCCTTTTTTATTCATTTCTTCTAATTCTTTTGCATCAACTGTGTCCGGCATCTTTGGATTAACTTTTTCTTTTGCACAAAGTACTGCAACCTTAGGTTCGTCTATATCTAATGCTCTTGCAAGTTTGACAGCATTTTGAATTATTTGTTTTTTTGTATTTAAATCTGGGTCAATATTCATAGCAGCATCTGTTATAAAGAATAATTTGTCATATCCTTCAACATGAAATACTCCTGTATGACTTAATACATTTCCTGTTCTAAGACCTATTTCTTTATTTAAAACAGCTTTTAATATAATGGATGTGTCTACTAGGCCTTTCATTACAATATCTGCGCTACCTTCAGAAACAAGTTGTACAGCTTTTAGACAAGCCTCACTTAAGTCACTTATGTCTATTAATTTATAATTTTCTAGGCTTATATTTAGGCTTTCTGCAATTTGCTTTGTTTTGTCTATATCTCCTACCAAAATTGCATTTATTATACCTTCTTTTCTAGCATTTTCAACAGCTAACAAAACTTCTTTATCTTGGCAACACGCAACTGCTACTGTCTTTGGTCCTCTTTTTTTAGCCAAATTTATAACATCTTCTATTTTCATAAATCCACCCCTTTTACCTTGTGAGATTTTTTATATTCAGATTGTGATTTATTTTGACACGTAATTTAAGATTGTTCTTGGTTTAAAAATTTAATAGATTTATAGTTATTTTTGAAAAAGAT
>NZ_JADPET010000042.1 GCF_015667935.1 Clostridium sp. 1001270J_160509_D11
ATTTCTAATAGAAGGAAAAGGAGAAATGGTTTGGATAATATCTCAAAAGCTAGAAAAGGAAATAAAAAAGCTATAAAAAAAAAAGATTTATAAGAATTTATATAGAAGTCAGTTATATCTTTAATATATAATTACTTTAGATTGAAGTATATAAATTGAAAGGGTGGATAATTATGAATATAGATGAAAAATACGAATTATTAAAAAGCAAATTAAGAGAAATGGGAAGAGTGGTAATAGCTTATTCTGGTGGAGTTGACAGTAATTTTTTACTTAAAGTGGCGAGCGATGAACTTGGGGAAAATGTAGTAGCAGTCACAATACATGCTATGATGCATTCAGATAGAGAAATGGAAGAAGCTAAAGAATATACTAAAGAGTTTGGGGTAAAACACGAAGTCATAAAAGTAGATAATTTCGACGAAAAAGGTTTTATTGAAAATAGCAAAAAAAGATGTTATTATTGTAAATGCGCAGTTTTCAATATGATTAAAGATTACGCAGCAAAAAACAATGTAAAATATGTCTTAGACGGAACTAATGTAAGTGATTTAGGCGATTTTAGACCTGGGCTTAAGGCTCTTGAAGAATTACAAGTAGTAAGTCCATTAAAAGACAGCTCTCTTACAAAAGAAGAAATAAGAATTTTGTCAAAGAGACTAAATTTAAATACATACAATAAACCTTCTTTTGCATGTCTTGCAAGTAGGATTCCTTATGGAGATAAAATTACGAAAGAAAAACTTAAATTAGTAGAAGAAGCCGAAAATTATCTTCAAGATTTAGGTTTTAGACAATATAGAGTTAGATTACATAACGATATAGCCAGAATAGAAGTGGCTAAGGATGAAATGCATAAGTTTTTCGATGATGAAATGATGAAAAATGTGCATAATAAACTTAAAGAAATTGGATTTAAGTATGTTACATTAGATTTAAATGGATATCAGATGGGAAGCTTAAATAACTAGACGAAAGGATTAGATTCATAAATGGAAAAAGGATACACTTTAATTTCGCCGTGCTTTTTTGGAATGGAAAAAATGCTAGCAAACGAAATTAAAAACTTAGGATTTGAAATTGTAAAAACAGAAGACGGAAGGGTTACATATAAAACTGATGAATACGGAATTGCAAAAGCAAATATGTGGCTTAGATGTGCAGAGAGAGTTCACCTTAAAATAGCTGAATTCGAAGCAAAAAGTTTCGACGAATTATTCGAAGGAACAAAGAGAATAAATTGGGCAAAATATATCCCATATGGAGCGCAATTCCCAATAACAAAAGCGTCTTCTATAAAATCAAAACTATACTCAATACCAGATATACAATCTATAGTTAAAAAGGCAGTAGTAGAAAGTCTTAAAAAGAGCTACCTTGAAACAGGATTAATAAAAGAAGACAAAGAAAAATATCCTATATATGTATTTATACATAAAGACAAAGTAACTCTTACAATAGATACAACAGGAGTTGCTCTACACAAAAGAGGATACAGAGAAAAAGCTAATAAAGCTCCAATAAGAGAGACATTAGCTGCTGGAATAATGTATTTAACACCATGGAGACCAGGAAGAACACTAGTCGATCCTCTATGTGGTTCGGGAACATTACTAATAGAAGCGGCTATGATGGGAATAAACATGGCTCCAGGGCTTAATCGTGAGTTTATATCTGAAAAATGGAGAACACTAGACAAAAAAATCTGGTGGGATACAAGAAGAGAAGCTTACGATATGATAAACGAAGATATCGAATTTAAAATTTACGGATACGATATAGACGAAGAAGTTATAGAAATAGCTAGAGAAAATGCAGAAATAGCAGGTGTTGCTGATTATATAGAATTTAATGTAGGCGATGCTACAGAGTTTACAAGTGACGAAGAATACGGATTTATTGTTACAAACCCACCATATGGTGAAAGACTTGAAGATGTCGATTCTGTAAAAATGCTTTACAAACAACTTGGCTATGCATTTAGAAAATTAAATAATTGGTCATATTATTTAATAACTTCATATGAAGATTTTGAAAATGAATTTGGTCAAGATGCAACAAGAAAAAGAAAACTATACAATGGTATGCTAAAAAGTTACTTATACCAATATCCAGGGCCAAAACCGCCTAGAAAATAATTAATTGCCTCCAAGATGCTTAAAAAAAGAATAAAAATAGAATTCTTTAAATATAAATATTATATAGCATTTTGGAGGTGTTATTTTATAATGAGAGCAAAACACAATAAAAAGAATTCAAAAAATAAAAATATTGAAAATAATACAAATACTCAATATGAAGAAAAATATAACGATGTCATTTTAAATGATCTTGTTCCAGAAGAAAGAAAAGAAGAGTTTAATATACAAGAAGGTAAAAATCAACCTAGAAAAAGAGCGAGAAAAAATGGTTTTAAATTTAATGTAGGTAAAAAAACAAAGAACCAAAACAAACAACAACAAGAAGAAGCAAACTCAAAAGTAAGTAAACATAATAAAAAAAGCAATGAAGAAGTAGAACAAACTACTCAACCTACAGAACAAAAGAAATCTAAAAAGACTAGACCAAGACAACATCACAAAAAACAAGGAACACAACAGTCTCAAGGTTCTGCTGAATCTAATACAGAAACAGAAGTGCATAAACACGCTAAAAAAAGAGTGCACAAACATAGAAAACAACCACAAAACCACGAAGAAACATTAAATGTACAAGAAGTAGAACAAAATACTTCACAAGAAAGTGAAGAAGTAGACGATACAGAAAATATTACTTATAGAGGAGAAGAAGCAGAACAACAAGCTCAAGACAATATAGGTATAAGTGATAAAAACATAATTTGGTCTGATGAAAATTTTGATAGATAATAGGTGTTAGCTTAAAGAGTTGTCGTAAATGATTAATTTAATCATTTAATGCACAACTCTTTTGATTTTTTTATTAATTATTGTATAATTAAAGTACAGAAAAATTTTAAGTACAATATATTAGATGGACAGGAGGATAAGCATGAGGCTATTAAAATTAGTAGGTGTATTATCTCTAGTTACTGTACTTAGTACAGGTTGTTATAAAAGCGAAAATGGAGAGAATAATCCTATAAATTTATTTGATGAATTGCCTATATACAACGAAGAGAAAAGAGAAATATCAGACAAGGTAAAAGTAATTGCAGGTAGTGCTGATTTAACTTTACCTTCTAACTCTATAGAGGTAGGAAAGATAAATGAAATCGATTTAAATAATGATAAAAAAGATGAAATTGTGTTTTTTGAAAAAAGGGAAGATATAAGAAATCAAGTTGGATTTACTGTATTAGATTTAAAAAAGAATGAAAGCAACGACACTTCATATATTAAACCTGGAAATAAAATCGAATATGCTAATTTCTATGACTTAGACAAGGATGGAAATAAGGAAATAATTTTGCTTATTGAAGACAAGAGTACAGTAACTCTGAGCATATGCAGATATGAAAATGGAAATATAGAAGAACTTATCTCTAATGACAACTACAATTATTTTAATAAAGATAATTTTACAAAATTAGGTGTATTAGTAGATGATTTAGATGATGATGGAAATTTAGAGTTAGTAGTTTATAATTATAACTATAAAAGCAAAGAGATGGATTTGAATGTATGTGCATTTAAAGACGATAAAATATCTATTTTAGATAGCTTAGTTTTTGAAAATATAAGAAATTTTGAGGATATAGAGATATCTGTCGGCAATATATCATCTAAGCAAAAAGCATTATTTTTAAGTTTGCCTGATAATGAAGATACAGGATTTACAACTCAAGTTGTTTATTTAGAACAAAAAAACTTAATAAATGCTTTTAAGGATATGAAGGTACAAATGAAAAATGAATACTTTATACCTTTTGAAGATGTAAACAATGATGGAATAACTAATATTCCAAAGATAGAGCAAAGCAGTGTTACAATAGATACTTTATCTACAAGTACATTCCCGACTAGTCTTATAATAAGTTGGAATAAATACAATGGAAAACAAGACAAAGACGCCGATGTAATATTTGTAAGTCAGATTTATTATAATTATGAAGCTAATTTTAGATTTTTAATACCGAATAATTTAGTAGGTAAATTATCTATAATTGAAGATACTGAAAATAAAAGTGGAAATTATAAAGTACTTAATTTCTATTATAATTCTACAAATGCTTATTCAGAGACAGCGCCTCATGATAGAAAACTATTATTTACTCTTAATGTCACAGAAAAGACGATAGTTGACGATACAAAAAATATAAGTAAAACAGGAAATAATGTTTATGAATCAGATAAATATATATTCTCTGTTTCTGATGTAAATATGGCAGAAATGAAAAAACTTGATTTAAATATAGAAATATTAAAAGATTATTTTTCAGCAATAAAATAATAATTTTAATGGAGGAAGGAATATGAAAGAAAAAATATTGGTTTTAGAAGATGAAATAGGTATAAGAAGTTTCGTCAGTATAAATTTAAAAAGGGAAGGTTATGAAATAATAGAAGCAGGTAGCGGTAGTGAGGCTATAGAAAAAATAACAGAACACAACGATATATCAATAGCGCTTTTAGACGTGATGCTTCCTGATATGAGTGGGATAGAAGTTTGTAAATATATAAGACAAAAATTTGACCAAGTTGGTATAATAATGCTTACTGCAAAAGCTCAAGAAGAAGACAAGCTAGAAGGATTTATATCTGGTGCAGATGATTATATGGTAAAACCATTTAGTATAAAAGAATTACTAGTTAGAGTTGCAGCACTTCTTAGAAGAGTTAAAAAAGAAGAAAGCTCTATGAAGTTAAATAAAATAGTATCAGAGCCGTTTACTCTTGATTTAGATAAGAGAAAATTATTTAAAGACGGTAGAGAAATTGAATTAACTCCGACTGAGTTTTCTATAGTTAAGTATTTAATGGTAAATGCAAAACAATCGTTAAGTAGGGACCAAATCTTAACAGAAGTTTGGGGCAATAATTACTTATATGATTTTAAAATAGTAGACGTAAATATAAGAAGAATAAGAAATAAAATAGAAGATGATCCATCAAAACCAAAATATATACAAACAATTTGGGGATATGGATATTGTTTTAGAAAGGAAGACTAAACTTGATATTACATTTAGATGGTTTGAGGAAAAGAGTAGTAAAATATTATTTCATCATGATTATAATTACTGTTGCTTTATTTGAAGTATTATTTATGTTTTATATGAAAGAATATTACTATAGTATGGCAAAATCTTATTTAGAACAACAAGTCAGATATACTCAAAACAGCTATGATTCATCAGGTATGGATTCTACAAGTTTTCAAGATAAAATAAATAATATATTAGAAAAAGAAGGCTTAAACCAGAGTTCAGGTTATGGCGAAAGTAGTGATAACTTCTCTGTAGCAATAGAAATTATAAATAAAAATAAAGAAGTTATGCTAGACCAATACGGCATAAAAACTGGAGAAGTAGTAAATTATGATGATGTAAATAAAGCTTTGACAGGAAGCCAAGATTATAATTTCTATATATATTCAATATCTGAGACAAAAGACCATATTATGAGTATATCTGTACCTCTAAAGGTCAATAATGTTGTAGAAGGTGTAGTTAGATATAGTGTATCTCTTAAAAAGGCGGACAATGCTATTTTTAGAGTAGTCTGTATAATATTTATTGGAGGACTAGTAATCTTACTTATCTGTCTACTTTTAAGTTTAAGATTTGCTGACTCTTTAATAAAACCTATACAAGACTTGAAAAAGACAGCTAATCAACTTGCACAAGGTAATTATAATATAAACTTAGAAAATGAAAAATTACATGATGATGAAATTGGCGACTTGGTCAAAACATTTGACCATATGGCAAAAGAAATAGATAAGACAAGAAAATTAAAAGAAGAATTTATATCTTCTGTATCACACGAACTTAGAACACCGCTTACATCCATAAAAGGATGGAGTGAGACTTTAGGATATGAAGGTATAAGTAGAGAAGAACTTGATTTAGGGCTTGGAATTATACAAGATGAAACAGAAAGACTTATAACTTTAGTCGAGGAACTTCTAGATTTCTCTCGTCTAGCATCAGATAGAATAAGACTTCAAATTGACTCAGTCAATGTAACTAAACTTGCAAAAGACGTAGTAAATCAGCTTGGAGTTAAAGCTAGTGAGAAAAACATAACTTTACTTACTGAGTTTAATACAAAAGAAAGTGAAATAGTAGATATACAAGGTGACAAAAACAGACTTAAACAAGTTTTAATAAATCTTGTTCAAAATGCCATTAAGTTTACTGAAGAAGGCGGATATGTCGTTGTGAGGCTATCTCAAGGAGAAGAATATACAACTTTCTCTGTAGTCGATAATGGAATAGGTATAAAACAAGAAAACTTAGATAAAGTACTAGAAAAATTCTTCCAAGAGGACTACAACAAATCAGGAAGTGGTATAGGTCTTGCTATTAGTAACGAAATAGTAAAACTTCACAAAGGCAAAATGATATTAGAAAGTGAAAAAGGAGAGGGAACTTGTATTACCTTCACTTTAAAAAATAATTTAATGGATGCAATTGTAGAGGAAAAAATGTGATTTAATCACATTTTTTTCTGTATATAGATTTAAGGTATAATTTAAAAATATAATTATAGTTTTAAATTATAAAATCAAAAGAAAAGAGGCAAAATATGAGAAATATAAAGATGACAATAGAATATGATGGAAGCAATTTTAAAGGATTCCAAAAACTAAAAGACAATGAAAATACAATACAAGGAAAATTAGAATCTGTTTTAAGTCAAATGGCAGATGAAAAAATTGAGATAATAGGCTCTGGAAGAACAGATATGGGTGTTCACGCTTATGGACAAGTTGTAAACTTTAAAACTAATTGCAATTTATCATTAAATAAAATACATAAATATCTATATGAATACTTACCACAATCAATAGCAATAAAAGATATTGAAGAAGTAGACGACAGATTCCACAGTAGATATAATGCAAAGAGAAAAGTTTATTTATATAAAATCGACAATAGAGAATATCCAAATCCATTTAACAGAAAATACACTTGTCATGTAAGTAAAAAACTTGATGTAGAGGCTATGAGAGAAGTTTCTAAAGTATTAATAGGTGAATACGACTTTACAAGTTTCTGCTCATCTAGATCTAAAAAGAAAAGCCATGTCAGAGAAATCTACTCAATTACTATAAATGAAAAAGACGATATATTAGAAATATATGTAGAAGGTAATGGGTTTTTATACAATATGGTTAGGATAATAGCAGGTACGCTTATAGATGCAGGACAAGGAAAGATTACTGCTGATGAAGTAAAAGAACTATTAGAATTAAAAGACAGATCAAAATCGCCAGAGACAGCTCCAGCAAAAGGGTTATTCTTATATAGAGTTAAATACTAAAATAAAATATACAAAATGCAGTTGACAATTTTAACCAAATAGTTTATTATTAACTCATAAATAATAAGTAACCATTTATTAACAATTTAAAATATAAATCCGTTGAAAAAGAAAGTAGTTTATTTTAAATTTATAGAGAGCTGAGGATGGTGGAAGCTTAGCAATTATGAGATAAATGAAAAGAGCTTTGGAGGAGATTATCTGAACCTAAGTAGGATAATAGGAATGCCTTGCCTTAAAAGGAAGAGTGAATAAGTTTATCTTATTAATTAGAGTGGTAACGCGGAAATATTTCGTCTCTTGAGTTTTCAAGAGGCGTTTTTTAAATTCCTTTATTTTACTAAGATAAATTTGTTAATAAGAGTGGTACCGCGCAATGTCGCCTCTTAGTAATGATTACTAAGGGGCTTTTTTAATACACAAAAAAAGTTATATGGCTTTAAAAAGTACAGAGATGCTTTAAGCTATCTAATTCAGAAAATAAAGAAAATAATAAAAAATCATATAAGTTTGAGGGGGATAAAAAAATGAAAGAAAAAGTTGTATTAGCATATTCAGGAGGACTAGATACTTCAGTAATAATTCCATGGTTAAAGGAAAACTATGACTTAGATGTTATAGCAGTTTGTGCAAATGTAGGTCAAAATGACGATATGAGCCAAATCGAAGAAAAAGCAAAAGCAAGTGGAGCTATAAAAGCCTATGTGGAGGATTTAAGAGAAGAATTTATAACTACTACTATATACCAAGCTATAAAAGCTGAAACATTATATGAAAATAGATATCCTTTAGGAACAGCACTTGCTAGACCTATAATAGCTAAAAAATTAGTTGAAATAGCACAAAATGAAGGCGCAAAATATATATGCCATGGTTGTACAGGAAAAGGAAACGACCAAGTTAGATTTGAAGGGACTATAGCTGCTCTTGATCCATCTATAAAAGTTATAGCACCTTGGAGAATATGGGATATAAAATCTAGAGAAGATGCAATAGATTATGCAAATGCACACAACATTCCAGTTGTTGCAACTAAGAAAAAAATATATTCAGTAGACGACAACTTATGGCATGTTTCTACAGAAGGTGGGGATATAGAATATCTTGAAAATGAACACAATAAAGATATATACAAAAAAACTTGCTCTCCAGAAGATGCAGCATATGAAGCTGAATATATAGAAATAGGATTTGAAAAAGGTATACCAGTATCTTTAAATGGGGAAAATTTATCACCAGTAGAGCTTGTTGAAGCAGTAGACAAATTAGGGGCTAAACACGGTATAGGTATAGTAGATATATTAGAAAATAGATTAGTTGGTATGAAATCAAGAGGAATATATGAAACTCCAGGAGGAGAAATATTCTATGCAGCACATAACTACTTAGAAAGTGCTACATTAGACAAAGATACTCTTCACTTAAAACAAAGATTATCACTTGAATTTGCTGATTTAATATACAATGGAAAATGGTATTCAAAAACTTGTAAAGCAATAAATGCTTTTATGGATGAAACACAAGAAAATGTTACAGGTTCTGTAAAATTAAAATTATACAAAGGTAATATAAAACCAGCTGGAATATTTACAGACCATAAATTATACGACCAAAGTATATCTTCATTTGGGAACAGCGAATTATACGACCACAAAGATGCAGAAGGTTTTATAAACTTATTTACATTACCACTAAAAATAAATGCTATGACTCAAAATGGCAAAAAAATGACTAAATAAGTGTTTTAAGTAAAAAGTAAATTTAATAATGAAAGACTATATAATTAAAAGCCGCTTCTAAATTTTAGAGGTGGCTTTTAAATTATAAGAAAAAAATATATAAATAGTGTATAAAGTGTATATATTTTGTAGAAAAATCTATTTAAGTAGAAAAATAAATTAAATGTAAAGGATGTGAACAATGAATAATACTTATGTAGGATATCATGGAACGACTATTTTAAGAGGCGAAAGCATACTAAACTCTAAACAATATTTTAAGATTATATAATTTTAAAAAGTAAAATTGAAGCAGAAATATGCAGAGATTTGGATAATTTGGAAACAATGAAAACATTAGAAAGAATATCAAAAGAAATAAATAATAGATATTTAAAATTAAAAGATGGAAGTCCTAGAACACTTAAAAACTCCGTCATATTAGATAGATTATATAAAATAAAACAATACGACGTAGTTAAAAAGACTTTCCCTATCTTAAAAACAACTAATAAATATCCAGATCCCTACATACCAGAAGCACAAGATTTTTTCAGATTTGAAAATTTGAAAAAGTTATGAAAGTATAAATGCTAATTATATAGCATATTTTATAAATAATTTTAAAATATTACAAATTTAAAGGTGAGTGTATAGAATGCTCGCCATTTTTTGTATTAAAAAATATAAGTATAAAAGCAGATTTTGACATAACTAAAAATAAATATAATGTATATTTTTTTATATATTTTTCAATATTTATGATATAATAAACTTTGCATTAATTTGAAAGGAGATACAACTAGATGTCTAAAAGAAAACAAGTCACTGTTCCTATGGAAAAGATAAGAGAACAGGACAAATATATAAATGAAATAAAAAATGAAAACGAAAGATATTTCCACTTAACTGGAAAGAAAAAATCTTATTTTATACAAACATTTGGATGTCAAATGAATGAGCATGACTCTGAAAAATTAGGGGCTATGCTAAATGCTATGGGATATGAAGCATCTTTAATGGCTGACCATGCAGACTTAATAATATACAATACTTGTGCAGTTAGAGAAAATGCTGAGCTTAAAGTATATGGTAACTTAGGTCACTTAAAATTAATAAAAAGAAGAAATCCTAACTTAAAAATAGCTGTTTGTGGATGTATGATGCAACAACCTGCTATAGTTAAAGAAATAAAATCTAGATACAAACACGTAGACTTAGTATTCGGTACTCACAACTTATACAAATTCCCAGAATTATTATCTGAATCAATGTCAAGTGATTCTATACTTATAGATGTTTGGGATGTTGATGGTGAAGTTGTTGAAGGATTAAGAAGTGATAGAAAGTTCGAGCTTAAAGCATTCGTAAATATAATGTACGGTTGCAACAACTTCTGTACTTACTGTATAGTTCCTTATACTAGAGGTCGTGAAAGAAGTAGAAGACCAGAAGATATATTAAACGAAATAAAAGAATTAGTTGCAAATGGAACTAAAGAAGTTACTTTATTAGGACAAAACGTAGACTCTTACGGTAAAACTTTAGAAGAAGATAGAATAACTTTCGCAGAGCTTTTAAGAAAAGTTAATGAAATAGATGGATTAGAAAGAATAAGATTTATGACTTCTCATCCAAAAGATATATCTGATGAAGTTATATACGCTATGAGAGATTGTGATAAAGTATGTGAATTCTTACACCTTCCTGTTCAATGCGGAAGTACTAAATTATTAAAGAAAATGAACAGACACTACTCTAAAGAAGATTATCTAAGAATAGTTGAAAAAGCTAAGGCAGAAGTTCCAAACATAGCGTTCTCTACTGATATAATGGTAGGATTCCCTGGTGAAACTGAAGAAGATGTAGAAGATACATTAGATGTAATAAGACAAGTTAGATACGATAATGCATTCACATTTATCTACTCTAAGAGAACTGGTACTCCAGCTGCTAAGATGGAAGACCAAATACCAGAAGATGTTAAACACGAAAGATTTAACAGAGTGTTAGCGTTAGTTAACGAAATATCAAAAGAAAACAATACTACTCACCAAGATCAAGTAGTTGAGATATTAGTTGAAGGAAAAAGTAAAACTGACGATACTAAATTCACTGGTAGAACTAGACAAAATAAATTAGTTAACTTCAGTGTAAAAGACCCTAATGCTGATTTAATCGGTAAATTAGTAAATGTTAAAATAACTGAAGCAGCTTTATCATTCTCATTAAATGGGGAAATGGTTGAGTAATCTTTAAATAACTCTTTGTTGGAAAATAAATAATATTTTCCGACGAAGAGTTTTTATTTTGCAAAATAAAAGGGGCTAAAAGCCCCATGTTTGAAAATTAATTATTAAATTTAGTATGAGTCCAATTTGTTTCTTGTATATATCTCGAAACTAAATCGTGACACATATCTGGATGTATAGTCTCTTCAGTTGATATAGTTATTGATGACATTGATATAGCGTATTTTAATGTGTCAATTAAATTATATCCATCCATATATCCCTTTGTAATTCCTGAAACAAAAGAATCTCCAGCACCTGTAACATTTACTACTTTAACATCATTTGCTTTTAATTTCCCTTCTTCAACTCCGTTGTTGTAGTAAATTCCGTCTTCATCAAGAGTGATAAATACATTTTTTACGCCTAAATCTGTAAAGTATTTACCAGCTTTTCTTAAGTCTTCTTCATTGTTAATTTTAAATCCACACATTATTTCAGCTTCGTATCTGTTTGGTTTTATAGTGTGGAAGTATTTCACTAAATGTGTAACAGTTTTAGCTTTTGCAGCTGATACTGGGTCTAATATAAATTTAGTGTCGTTAGAGAATGTTTTTAATATGTGTTCTACTATGTCCGGTCTATCTGAGTCTAAAACCATATATTCAGCATTTTTTATTATTTCAGCTTTAGAATCTATAAATTCTGTAGTAAATTCGTCTATTATCTTCATATCTACAACAGCAGATACCATTTCACCGAAATGATCAAGTACAGCCATATAAGTAGGAGTATGACCATTTTTTACTATAAGAGAATCTTCCATATTGTAGTTCATAACTTTTGAATGTTGAAGTATACTTTTTCCAGTTTCGTCATCCCCTAAAACTGATATAAATTTTGTATTAACTCCAACTCTAGCCATACATTCAGCTATATTTCTACAAACTCCACCAAAAGAAGTTCTAACCCTACCTGGGTTTGAGTCATTAGATCTATAATCGTTATCTGTAAAACCACATATGTCGAAAACTGATACACCGAAAACTAGTGCATATGATCCATTATTGTTCATTTTTTATCGTAACCTTTCTAAGAAAATTTAATAATTTTAAAAATAATAAATTAAAAAATCAATATTAAATAATAAAATGCATATCTTTGGAAAAATGAAAAGATAAATATTTTATTATTTCTTATTATATACTTAAAACGCTAAAATGCGGATTTTTTTATTTTATCATAAATCAACCATAGATTTCTACATATTTCTACAAAAATTGAGAAAAATAAAAAACAGGTTATATTTATATGTAAAATGAAATATATTTATACCATGATAATAAGGGGGAATTTATATGGATTATAGAGATTTATTTGATGGTATAGATGATAAAATTAAACTTTCTAATGGCGCTTATACAACGCCGATAAATTTTGATAATGGAGCAACTACACCACCGTTAAAAAGTGTTACTCAAATAATTCAAGATAATATAAAAAACTATGGGCCTATTGCCAGAGGGGTAGGATTTAAGGGTGAATACTGCACAATGATGTTTAATAAGGCGAGAAATGTGATATTAAACTTTTTTGGACTAGGTGGAAATGACGATTATACAGTTATATACACTAAGTCAGATACAGAGGGGTTAAATGTCCTTGCAAATGTACTTATAAAAGACAAAGAAGACATGACGTTGACTACCAGAATGGAGCATCATGCAAATGACCTTCCTTTTAGAAGGGTTGGAAAGATGGCATATGTCGAAGTCGACGAGCTCGGAAGAGTAAAGGTAGACGATATAGAAGAGGAACTTATAAAGGCAGGAGGAAAAATAAAGGTAGTTACTGTAACGGGGGCATCTAATGTAACTGGATATACTACTCCTATTCACTATATAGCAAAAATTGCCCATAAATACGGTGCATTTATAATAGTTGATGCTGCACAATTAGTATCGCATAAAGAAGTAAATATGAAGGGGAATTCAAAAGATGAAGAGATAGATTTTTTGACTTTTTCTGCACATAAAGCATATGCACCGTTTGGAAGTGGGGCAATTGTGGGCAAAAAAGACTATCTAAATGAAGAAGATCCATTTTTATCAGGAGGAGGATGTGTAGCTGGAGTATTTGATGAGAGGTTAATTTGGACAGCTGTACCAGAAAAATACGAAGCGGGAACTCAAAACTTCTTCGGTGTAATAGCTATGGCGAAGGCGCTTGCTGATTTAGAAAGTATAGGATTTGAAAATATAGAAGAACATGAAAGAGAATTAAAAAATTATATTATACAAGGTATGAAAAGTATAAACAATGTGACTATGTATGGTGATACAGATTATACAGAAGATAGAATAGGTGTAATTCCATTTAATATTCAAAATAAAGACTATAGCGAGGTTTCTATAATGATGGCGACAGAAAAGGGCATCTCGCTTAGATCAGGAAAGTTCTGCGCCCATCCTTATGTATATAGACTTTTAGGCGCTAGTGACAGCGACGCCTATAGAGATGTAGTATCAGGAGAATATTTTTATGGAATGATAAGAGCTAGTTTGGGACTTTACAATAATATAAATGAAGCGAATATATTTTTAAATGAGATAGATTATATCGCAAATAATAGAGTTGGAAGAAGACACAGAAAACAGACTGGAAGAATAAGATTTTAATTTAATATGATTAATTTAAAAAATAGAGGGATTTTCTCTCTATTTTTTAATTCTAAGGAAATTATACATTATCTGGTTTGTGGATAATATATAATTTCCAACCTATTAACTAAAGCAACGGAATCTTTGATTCGTTGGCGCTATGAACGTAGTGAATTTTAACTAAAGCAACGGAATCTTTGATTCGTTGGCGCTATGAACGCAGTGAATTTTTTATGGATAAAATTTACAATATATTAAGATGTTGTATTATATATTAATTTCTTTTATAATCGCTAATATAAAAAGATTAAACGAAATTTTATAATCGAATTTTTAAATAATGAATATATCGATTTAAAATAGGAAATTTTAATCTTAGACAACAATGCGAAAAGGAGACAGAAAATGGACAACAAACAAAAAAAGAAAAAAGCATTTAAGTTGCCTACAGCTTATACTGTGTTGCTTATAATTACAGCAGTTATAGCTATTGTAACACACTTTATAGCTGGGGTAAGACCGGCGGGATTATCGGATTTTGTGATGGCGCCTATAAACGGTCTTAACGACTCAATTGACATTGCAATATTCGTATTGTTAATTGGCGGATTTTTAGGAATAACTACAAAGACAGGTGCACTAGATGCAGGAATAGGCTCAGTAGTATCAAAGCTAAAAGGTAAAGAATTAATATTAATACCAGTTCTTATGTTTTTATTCTCACTTGGAGGAACTAGTTTCGGTATGGCAGAAGAAACTATAGCCTTCACAGCGCTTGTAACAACTACTATGATTATAGCAGGATTTGACCCATTAGTTTCAGTTGCTACAATTATCCTAGGGTCAGGATGTGGTGTATTAGGCTCAACTGTAAACCCATTTTTGGTTTCAGTAAGTATAGGCTCATTAAATGGCGCAGGAATTCCTGTAAACCAAGGTGTAGTTATAGCTACTAATACAGTTTTATGGATTGTATCACTACTTATATCAATTTACTTTGTTATGAGTTATGCAAAAAAAGTCTACAATGATAAAAATCAAAGTATACTTTCACAATTAGAAATAGAACACGCAAACGAAGCATTTATAGGAAATAAGTCAGGGCAAGAAGAAGTAGTCGAATTTACTAAAAAAAGAAAAATAGTATTAGGATTATTTGCATTTACATTTATAGTTATGGTAGCAGGAATAATACCATGGGAAGAATTCGGAATAAATTTATTCATATATACTGACTTCTTAACTGGCTCTAGTTTAGGTAACTGGTGGTTCTCTGAGCTAGGTATATGGTTTGTTATAATGTCAATAATTATTGGTGTTGTATACGGAATGAAAGAAGGCGAAATAGTAGATGCATTTATAGCAGGGGCAGCTGATATGGTCGGTGTAGCTTTAGTTATAGGTGTATCAAGAGGTATATCAGTAATAATGAACACTACTGGCTTAGATGCACATGTACTTAGCAAGGCATCAAATGTATTAGTTGGAATGAGTCCAATAGTATTTACAATAGTGGCGTATTTAATTTATATGGCACTTACATTCTTTATCCCATCTACATCAGGCTTAGCAGGGCTTTCTATGCCTATATTTGGGCCTTTAGCAGTTAGCTTAGGATTTAGACCAGAAGTTGTAATATCAATCTTTAGTGCAGGTAGTGGTATAGTAAACTTAGTTACGCCTACAAGTGGTGTAATAATGGGTACACTTGCAATTGCTAAAGTAGATTATGAATCATGGGTGAAATTTGTCACAAAAGTTTTAGTAGCTATATTTATAGCATCAGCAATAATACTTTCAGTTGCGATGATGATAATAAAATAATAATCTGAAAGGAAAAGAAAAATGGAATTTAATTTTAAAAATCCAAAGCTAGATTTAGTTTTCAAATACTTTGAGGAAATATCAAAAATTCCAAGAGGTTCAGGAAATGAAAAAGAAATAAGCGACTATCTAGCTAGCGAAGGAAAAAGACTTAACTTAGAAGTAATACAAGATAATGCTTTAAATGTAATAATAAAAAAGCCAGCATCACCTGGATATGAAAATGCTCCTGCTGTAATACTTCAAGGACATATGGATATGGTTTGTGAAAAAAACAAAGACATAAAACATGATTTCACAAAAGATCCAATAAAACTACAAGTAAAAGAAAATTACTTATATGCAGATGGAACAACTTTAGGTGCAGACAACGGAATAGCTGTTGCTATGGGGCTTGCGCTTTTAGCATCTGATGATATAAAAATGCCTAAATTAGAAATAGTATTTACTGCAAATGAAGAAGTGAGCATGGAAGGTGCTATGAATTTAGATGGAAGTCACTTTGAAGGAAGATATATCATAAATCTAGATTCAGAAGAAGAAGGCAGAATAACTGTAAGCTGTGCAGGTGGGGTTACAGCAATAGTTGATATACCAAAAGAATTAAAAGACATAACTCCTAAACAAACATACCTTATAAGTATAAAAGGTCTAAAAGGAGGACACTCTGGTATTGAAATAGACAAAAAAAGAGCAAACTCAAACTTACTTATGGGAAGAGTGCTTAACGCTCTTGAAAAAGAAAAAGTAAATTACGACTTAATATCTATAAGTGGTGGACTTAAAAACAACGCAATACCTCGTGAAGCAGAAGCTACAATAAATTTAGATTCTAATGATGAAAAACAAGTTGTAAATATTATAAATAATATGTCAGAAGTATTTAAAAATGAATTTAAAACTTCAGACCCACAAATATCTTTAGAGATAAACAAAATAAATGAAAAACACGAAAGAGCTTTATCAGAACAAGTTCAAAGCAAAATAATAAAAGTATTAAACTTAATGCCTAGAAATATCCAAACTATGAGTGCAGATATAGAGAACTTAGTTGAAAGTTCTACAAACTTAGGTGTTGTAGTAACTGAAAATGACTCTATAAAATTTGAATTTGCAACTAGAAGTTCTGTAAAAACTCTAAAAGACGATATAAACGACAGAATGCAATTGCTTTGCGACACAATAGGAGTAAACCTTACACTAGAAGACGATTATCCAGAATGGGAATATGCCAAAGATTCAAAGTTAGAGCAAATATGCGTTGAGACTTATGAAAAAATAAACGGCAAAAAGCCAGAAATAGTGGCAATTCACGCTGGATTAGAATGTGGTTTACTACTAGACGCTATAGAAGGGGCACAAGCAGTATCTATAGGTCCAGATTTATTCGATGTTCACACTCCTGATGAGCATATAGATCTTTTATCTACAGAAAGAACATGGGATTATTTAGTAAGCATATTGGGAAATATAAAATAAATATAATTTAAAATTACAATTTAAGGCTTTATAAATCTTAAAACATATTTAAGAATTTATAGCTCATAAGGTATGCGGCTATAAAAGGAGGACTTATATGGTTGTAGTTTTCTTGAGGAGTATTGTTTTATATATAGCAGTATTAATCTCTATGAGAATTATGGGAAAAGGTGAAATAGCTGAGATGAATTGCTTTGACTTAGTTATAACGCTTTTAATAGCGGAAGTTGCATCACTACCTATGGAAAACAACGATATTCCTATGATAAATGGTATTGCAGCGCTAACAGGTCTTGTAGCAATGCAAACTATTATTTCATTTTTATCTTTAAAATTTAGAAAAATATCTATAATATTGTCCGGGAAACCTTCAATACTTATCAACAAAGGTGAAGTAGATTATAAAGAGTTAAAAAGAGAGAGAGTAAGCATAAACGAGCTTTTAGAACAACTTAGAATTCAAGGATACTTTAATATAAAATATATCCAATATGCCATATTAGAGACAGATGGAAGTCTAAGTGTGGTGCCTACTCCTAATTATAACTCGACTCCTTCAAAAGAGTACAAGCATCTACCGATTCCGCTTATATTAGATGGCTCTATAATAAAAGAAAACCTAAAAAAATTAGATAAAGATGAGCTATGGCTAAATAATATACTAAAAATGCACAAAATAAAAAGGACAAAAGACGTCTTACTATGCGTTTTAGATGAATACGACGGAGTATTAATTCAAAAGAAAAGATGAAAAATACTATAATAGCTTTAATATGGGTCATCTTGTTTATACTATTTGGGATTTATATAGACAATAGAGTAGAGGATTTTGGAATCGATTATATAAAAGATGTGGAAGCTACATATGAGGTTATACATGATGATAAGTGGGAATATGCAGATGAAATGCTAGATGACCTTGAGGCAAGGCTCGACACTCAAAAGGACTTTTGGCTAAAGGTATTAGATCATCAATATTATGATGATTTAAGTTTAGAATTAAATCTAGTTAGAAACGCCGTATACTGCAAAAACAAAATAAGAGCTTTAGAAGAATTGGAAAAAATAAAGTCCATTCTTCAAAATCTAATAGCCGACGAAAAGTGTAATTGGAATTATATTTTTTAAACTTAAATATTTATACAATTCAAATAAGCAGATAAGATATATTTATATTTTATCTGCTTATTTTTTTACTTAAGCCTTAATATGTTGAGTATGCAGACATATTAATTGGTTACTCTTTTAAAAAGTTTAAGAAGTTTTCTAGTATTTTAGCAGATATACCCCAGATGACGTAATTTTTATATTCATAAAATAAAGTCGAGTATTTTCCGACGGCGAATTTGTAGTTTTCTTTATTTGGGATTTTGTAATATGGAAAATCTTTGTTTACTTTTACTTCTAGCTCATTTTCAAATTCATCAGGAGAAGTATCTATTAAGTACTTTATTGGAGCTGTAAATACATGGTCTACTTCATCTTTATTTATAGGTAAATTTTCTAGTCCATTTTTCACTACCTTTTCGTTTATAACGCCTAAAAATGGATGAATTATTAAGTTTGAGTGGTTTATATATAAATCTAGGGGAGAAATTATTTCTATATCGTCAGGACTTATACCTAATTCTTCACAAGTCTCTCGTATACAAGCCTCCCTCGGAGTTTCATTTTCTTCTATTTTTCCACCAGGGAAAGCTATCTCATTTGGCTGACTTCTCAGTGTTTTAGACCTCACTTCAAATAGTATTTCGTGTGAATCGTTATTTTTAATTATCGGAACTAATACAGACGCCCTCTTCATATTTTGATATCCATTTATATATGGTTTAAAATTATCAAATTTATCTTTAATGTCTTTAATATTTTCAATCATAATAATTTACTTCCTTTCAAAATATATCATATAAATATTATAGTCTAAGATCGG
>NZ_JADPET010000043.1 GCF_015667935.1 Clostridium sp. 1001270J_160509_D11
GTGTTGTTAATATGGGCGGAAATAAGGCAAAAACAGAATCTGTAGTTATGAGAGGAAAAACAGGAACTATAAGATTTGTTAATGCTATACATAATCTAGATAAAAATGAAATATTAGTGGATTTAATGAAAAAATATAATATGGAATAAGAGAATAAAGATATATAAAATAATCTATTGTATTTATACTACGATAGATTATTTTTAATTTATAAATAATTATAAGATAAAAGTTACTAATGAATTAAAATGTAAAATAAAGGCTATAAATATGTATTTTATTTTATTTATTGACCATAATACAAAAATAATGCTATTATTAAGTTGTTATTATGTTCGAACTTATAGTAAAAACAACTTCTCTTTTTCATGCCGTTTATTTCCAATGAAACTATTAAAAATTGAGAGCAAGGAGGTCTAGTTTTTTGAATACAGAAAATATCAATCTAAATGATTTAAATAATCAAACACTAGCTCAATTAAGAGAAATAGCTAAAGAGCTAAATATCAAATCAGTTACTAAGTATAAAAAAGCTGAACTGATTGATAAAATAAATGAAAATGCTAACAAATCAAGCAATAGTGACTCGGACGAATTAAAACAAAATAATAAAAAAGTACAAAACATTGAAGATACGGCTAAAAAATACAATGTGAAAAAGGAAGAGAAAAATACTCAAATAGATGATTATAATAGTGCAAATTTAGAAAATACAAAACAACCAGCATTTAAATCTGAAAATAATAAAAATAATAAATACGATAATAGAAATTACAATAATAAGAATAATACTCAACAAAATATAAATACACAAAGAAATTATAATAAATTTCAAAAAAATGATAATAAACAGTTAAATAATAATGAGAATAAGCTTTCTAATAATGATTTAAAAATTCAAAAAAGTAACAATATAAAGGGAAATTATACACCAAAAGTAGTAGAAGAATCTAAAATAATTAATGAGTTTAATACTTCTAAAGAAGATGAAGTAGTAGGTGTATTAGAAATATTACCAGATGGATTTGGTTTCTTAAGAGGTTCAAATTATTTATCAACAGAAAACGATGTATATGTATCACCATCCCAAATAAGAAGATTCAATATGAAAACAGGGGATAAAATAAGAGGTATAACAAGACATCCAAAAACAGGTGAAAAATTTAGAGCACTTTTATTTGTTCAAAAAATAAATGATGAAGACCCTGAAACAGCAATACAAAGAAAAGCCTTTGAAACATTAACTCCTATATACCCACAAGAAAGATTAACTTTAGAGAAACAACCAAATGAAATATCTACAAGATTAATCGATTTAATATCACCAATAGGAAAAGGACAAAGAGGATTAATTGTTGCACCCCCAAAAGCAGGTAAAACAATTCTTTTAAAAAGTGTCGCAAACAGTATAGTTAAAAATTATCCAGATGTAGAATTAATAGTACTATTAATTGATGAAAGACCTGAAGAAGTTACAGATATGAAAGAGTCTATTAATGCAGATGTTATATATTCAACATTTGACCAAGTATCAAGCCACCATGTAAAGGTAGCTGAAATGGTTTTAAATAGAGCTCAAAGACTTGTTGAACATGGAAAAGATGTAGTTATCTTATTAGACAGTATAACTAGATTAGCTAGGGCGTATAACTTAACTATTTCACCAACAGGAAGAACTTTATCTGGAGGTTTAGATCCAGGAGCATTACATGGACCTAAAAAATTCTTTGGTGCAGCTAGAAATATAAGACAAGGTGGTTCACTTACAATCCTTGCAACTGCACTAGTTGAAACTGGTTCAAGAATGGATGATGTTATATTTGAGGAATTCAAAGGAACAGGTAATATGGAATTAAATCTAGACAGAAAATTAGCTGAAAAGAGAATATTCCCTGCAGTTGATATTTATAAATCTGGAACAAGAAGAGAAGATTTATTATTATCAGACAAAGAAAAGGCTGCTTTATGGAAATTAAGAAAAGAAATGAGTAACAGTTCTATCTTAGAAGTAACAGATAATATATTAGAGGCATTAAAAAGAACAAAAACTAATGAAGAGTTTATAAATAATATAAATGGAATTTAACAAATTTTGTAATAAATAAAATTGGAAATAAAAAGTAAAATAACTAATAATAAAAAGTAAAGAGTATGAAAAATGCTTGAACCCTTCAAAAACATATGATATAATGTGATAGTTGATATTGAAGAAGTAAAAAAATTAGTATAATTAATTTTAAAATATAAAAGAAAAAAGAGGTGACAATGATGCAAAAAGATATACAACCAAAATACAATGAAGTAGAAGTACGTTGTGCTTGTGGAAATACTTTCATGGCTGGTTCAACTAAGGACGAAATAAGAGTTGAGATTTGTTCTGAATGCCATCCTTTCTATACTGGAAAACAAAAGAATATAGAAAAAGGTGGAAGAATCGACAAATTCAAAAAAAGATTCAACATGGAATAATATTCATAAAAAACAGGGGTTGGTTTTTCCAACCTCTATTTTATTATGCATAGGAAATTTATTTTAAGATAATTCTAATAAGCACAAGGGATGTACAAAATAAAAGATTTTTTATTTTCTAACATGCCCTTTTTTAATATTATAAATTTGATATAATAGTAGTTGTGTAAAATTAATATGTTAACTTAATCTTAGGTTAAGGAGAGAATTATGAATAAAGACAAATTAGGGAAAGTTGGAGGCCAGGCTGTAATAGAAGGTGTGATGATGCAATCACAAGATTATAGGGCCATTGCAGTTAGAAAATCTGATGGGGAAATAGAAGTAAAAAAAGAAAGAATCAAAAGCTGGGTAAAAGATAAAAAAATAGATAAAATCCCATTCTTAAGAGGAGGTTTTATCTTAATAGATACAATGATCAGCGGAATGAATAGTTTAAACTTCTCATCATCTTTCTTCTTAGATGATGAAGAAGAGGAAGATGCTATAGATAAATTTCTTAAAAAGGTATTTAAAGATAAAGCTAATGATGCAATTATTGTAGTATCTTTAATAATATCAATATTACTTTCTATTGGAATTTTTGTGTTAATACCTACTTTTCTAGGGGGATTATTTGCAAGAATAATAAATAACCATATAGTACTTAATTTAATTGAAGGCGCAATTAGAATTGCAATATTAATACTATATATGGCGTTAGTCTCTTTAAATTCCGATATCAAAAGGTTATTTCAATATCATGGAGCGGAACACAAATCAATTTATTGTTATGAAAATGACTTAGAGTTAACTGTAGAGAATGCACGAAAATTCGGCAGATTACATCCTAGATGTGGAACTAACTTTTTATTTATAGTTATGTTTACATCAATTATATTGTTTTCGTTTTTTGGATGGCCAAATCCATTACTAAGAGTAACAATAAGGATTGTATGCATTCCAGTAGTAGCTGGCATAGCTTATGAAATAATCAAGTTTCTTGGTAAATATAATAATATTTTGAGTAAAATTGTTGCATATCCGGGAATGATGATGCAAAAAATAACAACGAAAGAACCAGATGACGAACAATTAGAAGTTGCTTTAGCAGCGCTTAAAGCAGCATTAAATGAAAAATAAGAGGTAGTTTATGACTATTAAAGAAATACTTATACAATATTCTAAAGAACTAGAAAATATAAGTGATACACCTAGATTAGATGTAGAAATGCTTCTAAAAAAGGCTTTAGGAGATGTTGATTCTATGTATATAAGAATGTACTTAGATAAACAATTAACTGAAGAACAAGAAAAATATTTTCTAGAAATGATAAAAGAAAGATTGAATGAAAGACCGATTGCTTATATTATAGGTAATAGAGAGTTTATGGGATTAGACTTTTTTGTACAAGAAGGTGTATTAATTCCTAGGCCGGATACTGAAACATTAGTGGAAGAAATAATAAATATATGCAATAATAGAACAGGATTGAATATTTTGGATATAGGTACAGGTTCAGGAGCAATCACGATAAGCCTAGCAAAATATTTAGATAAATCACATGTAATATCAGCAGACATTTCTGATATTGCTTTAGAGATAGCATCAAAAAATGCGATTTCTAATAATGTAGATGAACGAATAGATTTTATTAAATCAGACGTATTTTCAAATGTACCAAAAGAAGAAAAATTTGATTTAATCGTATCTAATCCACCATATATCAGAAAAGCAGATATAGACGGATTAGATAGACAAGTAAAAGATTTCGAACCTTATAATGCGCTAGAAGGTGGAGAAGATGGACTTGATTTTTATAGAAAAATTACAAAGGAATCTAAGGCTTTTCTTAAAAATAAAGGAATTTTAGCATACGAAGTGGGCCATGACCAAGCACAAGACGTAAGTCAAATTATGCAAGAAAATGGCTTTGAAGGTATATATACTAAATGCGATTTACAAGGATTCGAAAGAGTAGTAATAGGATTTTATAATAATTAGGAAGGTGAAAAGATGTTAAATAAGCTGCAAGTATTAGAAGATAAATACAAAGAACTTACAGAAAAAATCAGTGATATAGAAGTTATCAATGATCAAAAAACATGGCAAAAATACATGAAAGAACATGCTGATTTAGAGCCAATCGTAATGAAATATAGAGAATACAAAGAAGTTGTAGACAATATAAAAGAATCAAAAGAAATACTAGAAGAAGAATCTGATGAAGAATTAAGAGAATTAGCTAAAATGGAATTATCTGATTTAGAATCTAGAGTAGAACCAATAGAAGATGAACTAAAAATATTATTATTACCAAAAGACCCTAATGATGAAAAGAACGTTATAGTTGAAATCAGAGGTGGAGCAGGTGGAGATGAAGCTGCTTTATTCGCTGGAGACTTATTCAGAATGTATTCAAGATATGCAGAAAGAAGAAGATGGAAAACAGAACTTCTAAGTGCAAGTGATACAGGAGTAGGTGGATACAAAGAAGTTTCTTTCATGATAAAAGGGAAAGGTGCTTATTCAAGACTTAAATACGAATCAGGAGTTCACAGAGTACAAAGAATACCATCAACTGAATCAGGCGGAAGAATCCATACTTCAACAGCAACAGTTGCAGTTTTACCAGAGGTAGAAGATGTAGAAGTAGAAATCAATCCAAATGACTTAAGAATAGACGTGTTCAGAGCATCTGGTAATGGTGGACAATGTGTAAATACAACTGACTCAGCAGTAAGAATTACACATATACCAACAGGAGAAGTAGTTTCTTGCCAAGATGAGAAATCACAGTTAAAAAATAAAGAAAAGGCTATGAAAGTATTAAAAGCTAGATTATATGATAAAGCATTGGCTGAACAACATGATGATATAGCAGCTGAAAGACGAAGCCAAGTTGGTACTGGTGACAGATCTGAAAGAATAAGAACTTACAACTTCCCACAAGGTAGAGTAAGTGACCATAGAATAAATCTAACATTATATAAATTAGACTCTTTCTTAGATGGAGACTTAGATGAAATGATAGATTCACTTATAACAGAAGATCAAACTAAAAAAATGTCAGCTATATAATAAGTATAATGAGCCAAATGATTTAAGAATATCATTTGGCTTTTTTATAAAAACTATAATAAAATGACTTTCTAAAACCTTATACTAAATATTAACTCTCCCAAATATTAATTTTAAATATTTTGGCCTCATATAATTAAATAAATTAAATTTTGAGGAGAGGACAAAGATGATTTTAAAAATTACTTTAATTGGTTTAATGGCAGGCGTATTAGGAACTGGTTTAGGCGGAGTTTTATCTGGAATCTTTAAAAAAAAGGTAGATAAGTACATAGATTTTTTTATGGGTTTATCAGGTGGCATAATGTTAGCAGTTGTAGTATTTGACTTAATGAAAGAAGCAATAGACCAAAAGGGTATCTGGATAACAGTAATTGCAACTTTATTGGGTGTAATTATAACAATGCTTATAAAAGAAAATTTACATATGTCTAAAGATAAACAAGCTGGATACCTTATATTTATAAGTATTTTACTACATAATTTGCCAGAAGGATTAGCTATTGGTTCATCTTTTGTATCAGCAGAAACTTTAGGATGGACACTAGCTTTAGTAATAGGTATACATAACGTTCCAGAAGGACTTGCTACTGCACTTACCCTGGCAGGAACTAAAATGAAGACAAGTAACATAATACTATATACAGTTATAGCAGGAATTCCTATGGGAATTGGAAGTTTTCTCGGTGTATATTTTGCAGGAAACTTTAATTACCTAATTGGTGTATTTTTATCAATTGCAGCAGGAACTATGTTGTATGTTGTTCTTGAAGAAATATTGCCAAGAACTACAAATCTTTTTTGCATAATAGGATTTTTAATAGGAACAATAATTGTATATTGCATCTAAATTAAAAGAGGTGGAATAAAATGGATACATTGATTAGTAAAATTGACGTAGACAATATAGACATGGAACAAATAAAAAAACAAGCAGAAATTTTGAAGGCTGGTAAAACAGTAATATTTCCAACAGAAACAGTTTATGGATTAGGAGCCAATGCTTTAGATGAAGATGCAGTTAGCAAAATTTATGAAGCTAAAGGTAGACCGAGCGATAATCCATTAATCGTACATATTGGTGACAAAAAACAAATATATAATCTAGTTTGTGATGTGCCTGAACAAGCTGAAATTGTAATGGATAAATTTTGGCCAGGACCTATAACTATCATCTTAAAGAAAAAGGATATAATTCCTGAAAGAACAAGTGGTGGTTTAGATACAGTTGCAATTAGAATGCCTTCAAACAAAATAGCAAGTGCGCTTATAAATGAAGCAAATCTTCCAATTGCAGCTCCATCAGCAAATATATCTGGTAGACCATCACCAACAAGAGGAGTCCATGTTTATGAACAGATGAATCATAGAGTGAGTGGTATAATAATGGGAAATGACTGTGTATATGGATTAGAATCAACAGTTTTAGATTTGACTGGTGATATTCCAACAATTTTAAGACCAGGAAGTATTACAAAAGAACAACTAGAAAAAGAATTAGGAAACGTTCAATTAGACCCAGCATTAGCGAAAAAAGAAGATAATATCAAAGCTAAGGCACCTGGAATGAAATATACACACTATTCACCAAATGCAGATGTATACATAGTAGATGGTGAACAATCGAAGGTTATTGATAAAATAAATAAATTAACAGAAGAAAATAATGCTAAAAATTTAAAAACATGTATTATATGTCTAAAATCTAACGAAAAATGCTATATAGGAAAAACTATATGTCTAGGAGAAACTTTAGATGATGTAGCTTCAAATCTATTTGATGCATTAATACAAGCAGATAAGGAAAAATGTGATATAATATACTCTGAATCGTTTACAAATGAGGGTATAGGATGTGCAATAATGAACAGGCTTTTAAAGTTGGATTAGCAGGTGTTTCAAGATAAAAAGCTAAACCAATTTGGTTTAGCTTTTTAACTTCACTTTAATCATTAAAATATAAAATCCCAAAACACCGTTGGGCCCATAAATTCAGTCCCGAGAATCCTCCCAGGTGGGTGATCTGTAGATAGTTTCTAATTTCTTATATAAATACAAGATATATTTACTCCGCTACCTAACTCCAATCTCCCGTAAAATATTTGTCGGTTGAATTTAAAGGTCACCATTCGTATGCCTCAGGATTTTATATGTTTATTATATAACAAAATCTAAAAAATTTAAAGTCTTTTTCTATGGTAATTTTAGAAAATTTTTTAAAATCTTTTCAGAAAATTTCTATGTAAATATAATTTATATTATAAATCTGATTTACGGTTGAAATTTCTAGATTTTAATCATATCTATTTTTATCATATCTATCTTCATCTTCTTCATAGTATTCTCCATATTCATAATCATATTCATTATAGTCTTCATCATATTCTTCCATATCTTCTATATCATCACTTTTTTGTTGTTCTTCTAAATTATCCCCTCTCAAAAGACTTCCTAATAATTTAATATTATTTGAACTTCCTAAATTACTTATATCTGCTAAGGAACTTAGTGAAAATCCGCCTTCTCCATCTTCTGGTAAAAATAACTCGGCAAATAAATCAATTTTCTTTTTCATGTCTATTGCTTTTTCTACTGATTCTTTTCTCTTTTCTGGAAATACCTCTAAAATTTCTTTTATCATCATATTCTTTTTGTCTTCTTCATCCATATTTCTAAAAAATTCACTTTCATCTTCTTTTTCTAATATATCCACATCATTTAATTTTTTAATTCCTTTAACTAAATCTAATATACTTTCCATCTTTATTAATATTTTTCGTTCTTCAGAGGACATATATTTCTTAGTTCTTGTTATAATCTCCATTCCCCTGTCTAAATCTTCTTCATTTAAATCCATAAGTTTTATTCCGGTCTTTAAATCATCCACATTATATTTTATAGCATTATCAATGGAATTACTTTTATGCCTACTACTCTTTTTAATTTTTTTTATTTTTTTAATCTTTTTTCCCCTTGGATTTGACAATGAAGTAGATTTCTGGCTTTGATGGCTTTTACTGTTTTGTTTTACTTTTGGAACTAATTTTTTATTATCTTTTTTATCTATCTTTAAACTATCGTTCGATACATTCTTATCTTTATTACCGAACAAAGACGTATTTCCATTGCTCAGAGCTAAAAGTCCAAGTATCAACAATAAATTGTTCAATACAAGTCCCCCCTTTTATAATAGGTATAATCCATACAATATCTTAACATATATTTTAAAATATGATTCTTTAATTGTTAATGTTCCTATTAATTAATATATCTATATATAATATTATGATTAAAATCTTCCATATATTATATTTAATTAAGAAGTATATTTTCTTCTCACTTTTTAATAAACATTTCATATAATATGAATATATTAAATCTTTTACTAATGTATATTTTTTCAATTATAGTATTAACTTTTATTAGAAGTCTCATATAAATTATATATAATCATTATTTTTAAGCTGAGAAAGGAGTTTTCTATGAAAAATTCAAAGAAAAAAATAGATAAAATAGACAAAGATACTTTAGAGAAATTTGCAAAAGATAAAAATATCGACAAAAATAAAATAGAAGATATAGCTAATAGCTATCAAGGCAAATCTGAAGATGAACTTTTAGATGAACTTATCAACATCGGTAAGAATTTAAAGGGGAAAGAAGAAGTCGTATCTAAATTTAAGAATTTTTTAAATCCAGAACAACAGCAAAAACTAGACTCTATTATGAACAAAATATCTGAAGCAGAAATACAAGATAAGATAAATTCTAAAAAAGCTAAAAATAAAAAATCAGCTTCACATCATAGCTCATCTGGCAAAAAAACTGTAAAAAAAGTCAAAAGAGTAAAAAAGGGATAATAGGATAATAAAAAGGTATTGAAATTTAACTTTTCAATACCTTTTTTCGTGATATGTAAAATTATAAATTTAAAAAGAGAACTATATTTTTAATTTATAATCAATCTAGTTGTTTATGTATATTTGAAATTATATTATCTTTTATTTCATTGCCTTCTGATAGTATTTCTTTGCATCCATCTCTATATTTATCATAAATTTGTTTGTCTTTAATTTGTCCTAAATTCACTTTTACATTTAATATTGCGCCTTCCATACCTGCTGATAGCATTAAAGTCCCAACGCCTATATCTGTTATCGCGTTTTGATTCCCATTTTTAATCAAAAAATCTAGTAATCTTAAGGCTTCTAATGAAAGACTTGCTGTTTTATATGGTACCTCAATAGAAAATATTGTAGCTTCTTGTATTGCTTTAGCTCTCAATTGATTTTGTTCTTCTGTTTCTTTAGGCATTTTTACTACCTTCATAAATTCATTAAATGATTCTGTATCCTTGTCTACTAAAGTAGATAGCTCTTTTCTTATCTCTCCTAGTTTATCAAATCTAGCTTTGAACTCTTCTTTTGTTTTTTCGTCCAATTGTTCAAACTTCTTTTTTTCAAAACTAAGATGAGCCATCATTCTTGCAAGTGAAACCCCTATATCACTTGCTAAAGCTGATACAGAACCTCCTCCTGGTGCTGGCGAATTTGAATCTACTTCGTTTGTAAAATCAGCCACGCTCATATCAATTAATTTCATATCTTTCCCCCCTATACACCTTATTTATATTTATTGTTTTTTATTATAAACTGCAACCTTATCATCAACTACTAATTTCCCATTTTTATAGACTCTTTGGGTATGATTTATGCCAAAATGATACATTAAGTATTCAACATTAGGAGCGTCAAATACCACAAAATCTGCATTTTTACCAACTTCTAGTGAACCTATTTCATCCGCTCTATCTATAGCATATGCTGCATTTATCGTAACTGATGTAAGAACTTCATTTGGAGTCATATTTAGATGTAGACATCCCAACTGCATTACAAATTGTAGATTTTCGCTAGGACAACTTCCCGGATTATAGTCACTTGATAAACTCACTATAGCTCCCATATCTATCATTTTTCTACAATCAGCATAATTTTTATTTAAGTTAAATGATGTAGCAGGAAGTATATTTGCCACAACTTTATTTTCTACCATCATCTTTATGCCTTTATCACTAGCTGCCATAAGATGATCTGCAGATATACATCCTAATTTTGCTGCTAACTCTGCTCCTCCTAAAGACTCAATTTCATCAGCGTGTATTTTTAATTTATATCCCATTTTTTTTGCGCTACTTAGTATGTACTCGCTTTCTTCTATACTGAATACTCCTTCTTCGCAAAATACATCACAAAATTCTGCCAGTCCCATATTTTTTATTTTCGGCAACATTTCATCTACTAATATATCTATATATCCTTTATGATTTTCTTTGTACTCTTGTAAAATAGCATGTGCTCCTAAAAAAGTATGTACTAAGTCTATTGGATGAGTTTTATCTAATAGTTTAGCTACTTCTAGTTGTTTAATTTCTGTATTTAATTCTAATCCGTATCCACTTTTTGCTTCTATTGTAGTTACTCCAAACTCTAACATTCTATCCAAGCTTTTTTTAGCTTTTTGGTATAACTTTTCTTTTGATGATTCTCTTGTAGATTTTACAGTACTTAATATTCCTCCACCATTTTTCAAAATTTCTATATAAGGTATCCCATTTAATTTCATCGAAAATTCATTTTCTCTTGAACCTCCATGAACTAAATGTGTGTGTGAGTCTATAAGTCCAGGTGTTACTAAAAGCCCCTGTGCATCGTGTATTTGTGTATTTGGACCAATAATATTTCCAAATATATCTCCTACTCCTATAGCTAGTATTTTACCGTTTTTAACTGCTATATACGCATCTTCTATTATCTGAGTGTTATTCATCTCTTCTTTTACTTTAAAATTTGATGAACCCTGCATTGTAACTAATTTCCCAATATTTTTTAAAATCAAATCGGCTTTCATTGTACTTCCCCCGCTTTATATACAAGTATTTAAAAATTTATTCCATTAAACTAGTTTCTAAAACTTTATCTAGTGTAAAATTTTCAAGCCCTAAATAATATGATGCCACATCGACAAGTGCCTCCATAGGACAAAGACCGACTATTTCGCTGCCTATAATATTTACTCCATATCTTTTAGCTTCCATTTTTACCGCCTCGAACGCTCTGTACATACTCGTTTTTGTATAGTCTGTTAAATTCATTGTAACTTGAGTCATATTTTTCTCTGGTACTTCTACAGGGCCCGCTTTTATATATCTATATCCACCATTTGAATGTCTAATTGTTTTTGCTATTTTTGATGCTATATCAATATTTGTAGTATCTAGATTTATGTTATAAGCAATTAATGGTCTTCTAGCTCCTATAGCAATTGCTCCTGCTGTTTTATGTTTTTTATTAACACCATAATCTGGAGTCCAATTAGTATCTTCTAATTTTTTATCTAGTCCTTCAAATTCTCCTTTTCTAACTGTTGCTAAGTTTTCTCTTTCACCTCTAGTAGCTGCACATTCGTATAAAAATACAGGTATTTTATATTCTTTTGCGACTTTTTCACCAAGCTCATTAGCTAGTTTAATAGCATCATCCATATCCATATCTTTTATAGGAATAAATGGGCAAACATCAGTAGCACCAAATCTAGGGTGCTGTCCCTTATGTTTATTCATATCTATAATATCTTTTGCCACACCTATAGCTTCAAATACTGCATCTTTTACCTTTTGGGGCTCTCCTATTATCGTAACTACTAATCTATTGTAATTTTTATCAGCTTCATAATTTAATAGTTTTACGCCTTCTTTTCCTATTAAAGGATTAATTATTTTCTCTATCTTATCTAAATCCCTGCCTTCACTAAAATTTGGTACACATTGAACTATAGCCACAATCTTATCCTCCTTGTATATAAATTCCTAGCCCAAAAAAATTGTATTATTGAGCTAGGATAATATTTTTATACATAATATATTTAACTTACTTAAGTCTTATTTAAAAAAACTTTTTATCTCCAACTGTTTTTTCAATTAAATCATCATCAACTAAAAACGGTAGTGTTATATGATCTTTTCCTTCGCACATTTTGTTGTATTCTATTACAGTGTCGATTGAGTTGTCATTTCTAGCCCAAGCACGTCTTGCAACGCCACTCATAACATCCCATGGCATAGCAGTTCTAAGTATGTCATCAACTCTTTGTGAACCATCTAGAACCATACCAAATCCACCATTGATTGATTTTCCTATTCCAACTCCTCCACCATTATGAAGAGCTACTAAACTCATTCCTCTTGCACAGTTTCCAGCAAAGCAGTGAGTCGCCATATCTGCCATTATATTGCTTCCATCTTTTATGTTTGAAGTTTCTCTAAATGGTGAATCTGTTCCAGATACATCATGGTGATCTCTTCCCATCATAACTGGTCCAATTTCGCCACGTCTTACCATATCGTTGAATTTAAGTGCTATTTTAGTTCTTCCAATTGCATCTTGGTATAGTATTCTCGCCTGTGTTCCTACTACCAAGTTATTCTTTTCTGCATCTCTAATCCATATCCAGTTGTCTCTATCTTGATATCTCCTATCTGGGTCTATACATTCCATTGCAGCATGGTCAGTTTTTATTAAGTCTTCACGTTTTCCACTTAAACAAACCCATCTAAATGGTCCATAACCAAAGTCGAATAATTGAGGTCCTAATATATCTTCAACATAAGATGGGAATATAAATCCATCTTTTTCATCTATTTTATTTTTAGATATTTCTTTTCCACCTGCATCATATACAGCCTTCATAAAACTATTTCCATAGTCAAAGAAGTAAACGCCTTTGTCGTGTAATATTTTTATTAATTCAAAATGTTTTAATAAAGTTTTATCTACTAATTCTATAAATTTTTCTTTGTCATTTGCCAAAAGTTCTGTTCTTTCTTCAAAAGTGATTCCTTGTGGACAATATCCTCCATCATAAGGTGCATGGCAAGAAGTTTGGTCTGACAGTAAATCAATATGTATATCATTATCTACTGCGTATTGAAGTAAATCTACTATATTCCCATGAAATGCTATAGCGCAGGCTTCCCCTTTTTCAATTTCTACTTTTGCTAAGTCGAATGCTTCTTTTGGACTTTGTGTAACCTTGCTAATCCACCCTTGGGTATATCTAGTTTCTATTCTCGATGAATCTACTTCCGCTATTACTCCAACTCCACCAGCAATTTCTACTGCCTTACCTTGGGCTCCACTCATCCCGCCAAGACCTGAAGTTACAAATAATTTTCCTTTTAAGTTTTTATCTTTAGGTATACCAAGTTTTAATCTACCTGCATTTAATATTGTTGAATATGTACCATGAACTATTCCCTGTGGACCTATATACATCCAACCGCCAGCCGTCATTTGACCGTAATTTGCAACACCAATTGCAACTGCCCTTTTCCACTCTTCTTGATTGTCAAACATACCTATCATTAGAGAGTTTGTGAGAATTACTCTTGGTGCATCTGGTTTAGATTTAAAAAGCCCTACTGGATGACCAGAATGTAGCACTAAAGTTTGATCTTGAGTAAGTTCTTCTAAATATTTTTTTGTAAGTTGATATTGCATCCAATTTTGAAATACTTGTCCAGTCTCTCCGTATGTAACTAATTCATAAGGATAAAGCGCTACATCAAAGTCGAGATTGTTATCTATCATAACTTGAAATGCCTTACCTTCTATACATTTTCCTTTATATTCATCTATTGGTTTTCCATATATTTTTCCTTCTGGTCTAAATCTATATCCATAAATTCGTCCATATGTTAATAATTCATCTAAAAATTCGGGTGCTAATTGTTCGTGATATTGTTGTGGTATGTATCTTAAAGCGTTTTTTAATGCTAGTTTTATATCTGAATTTGTCAATTTTGATTCACGTTTAGGTGCTCTTCTTATATGTTCTTGAAATGCTGGAATTTTATCTGGAATTTTGTCGAGTTTGATAGTTAAAGCTTTATTTATCTCTTCATTTCTTATATTTAAATTATTCAATTTAAATTCCCCCTTAAATTTTCCTGTGTAAATTAAAGTTTTAAATCGCTAACTATTTCTTCACCTACTAATAATTTTTTTCCTATAGCTTTTTCTACTGCTTTTACTAATAAATTTTCTTTTATAATATCTTCACAAATATTTATATCTTTATACATTATTCTATCTTTATCTACAAAAGGCGTTCTCTCTCTTATAATTTTATATGCTTCTTCTGTGCCTTTTCCTAGTTTTTTCTTTCCTCTTAAGTCTATAGCTTGTGCTGATGCTAGTATTTCCATAGCTAATACTTTTCTAGCATTATCTAATATATCTCTAGCGTGTCTCGATGCTATAGTCCCCATAGAAACATGATCTTCTTGATTTGCTGAAGATGGTATTGAATCTACACTTGCTGGATGAGAAAGTACCTTATTTTCAGATACTAATGATGCTGCACTATATTGAACTATCATAAATCCTGAGTTAACTCCGCCTTCGTTAACTAAAAACGCAGGAAGACCGTGACTAAGTGCTGGATTTACCATCTTTTCAAGTCGTCTTTCTGATATATTAGCAATTTCTGATAAAGCTATTCCCAAAAAGTCAAAGGCAAGTGCCATAGGTTCTCCGTGGAAGTTACCTCCAGATATAATTTTTTGATTTTCACCAGGAAATATTATAGGATTGTCTGTTACAGAGTTCATTTCTATTTCAACTTTTTTAATTACATAATCAAGAGCATCTTTACATCCTCCATGAACTTGTGGCGAACATCTTAAAGTATATGAATCTTGTATACGAAGGTCGCCTTGTTCTGTAGTCATTTCACTTCCTTGTAATATTTCCAAAACATTCTTTGCTGTATTAAACTGTCCCTTATGAGGTCTTACTAAATTTACTCTTTCATCCATAGCACAAGTTATACCATTTAAACCTTCCATAGTAAGGCCAAGTGCTATATCTGCAGTTTTCATTAAGTTTATAGCATCATAGGCAGTTATTGCCCCAATTGCTGTCATGCATTGAGTTCCATTATTTAAACTAAGTCCTTCTTTTGAAGATAAATACTCTAAAGGTTTTATACCTGCCTTTTCAAGTGCATCTTTAGAAGACATTTTTTCACCTTTATATATAGCCTCTCCTTCTCCTATCATAGTTAGAACCATATGAGAAAGTGGAGCCAAATCTCCAGAAGAACCAAGAGAGCCTTTTTCTGGTACTATTGGATGAACACCTTTATTTAACATATCTATTAAAATTTGTAGTGTCTCAAGTCTTATACCTGAATATCCTTTTGATAATGCATTTATTCTAAGCAACATCATAGCTCTTACGATTTCTTCTGAAAGAGGATTTCCAACACCACATGCATGACTTCTTATTAAATTGATTTGAAGTTTATGAGTATCTTTCTTAGATATGACTACATCTGAAAATTTTCCAAATCCAGTTGTTATACCATAAGAGACTTTTTCGTTTTCTACTAAGTCATCAACTATGGCTCTCGATTTTTTTATTCTTTCAACTGCATTTTCTGTAAGCTCAACTTTGTGATTAAATCTACTGACTTTAATTAAATCTTCTAAAGATAAATTATATCCGTCCAATTTAATTATGCTCATATTTAAGACCTCCTTAATTTTTATTTTATACAATGAAAATTTTATAGATTTTTTATAGATTTACTAAACAAATATTAATTTTAGGCTGAAAATTTCTGACATTTGAATTATTCTTTACGTGACTTGCTAGGGTGTTATGTTATAAGTATAATTAATAATATAAATTATATCTATAAGGATTTTATCAATTTCTATAACTATATTGCGCTAAAAGTTCATTATATTTTAGGAGGGATTGTTATGAAGAGAAAAATAATTGTTGCAAACAATCTATTAGAAAAGAAACAGTATGGTGATTATACTTTTCCTATTGATTTCGATTATAATACCTTATTTGCTTATGAATATGGATTTTTAGATTATCACTGGCATTATGAAATGACTTTTTCTATAATTTTAGAAGGCTCTATGGAGTATAGAGTTAATGACAAGATATACAATATGAAAAAGGGAGATGGATTATTTATAAATTCTCATACATTGCATACTGCTAAAGGCTATAATAATAAAGACTGTGCATTTTTGGCACTTATGTTTAGACCAAATTTTATTTTTGGCCATGAAGAAAGTATAATAAAAACTAAGTATATTGATATAATTGAAAATTCTACTCAATGTCCGGCATTTTTCTTAGATTCTAAAAATAAAATTCACCAAAATATTATATCTATAATACTTCAAGCAAGTAATATATTTTATGAAAAGAAATCTTGTTATGAATTATTAATCAAAAGCAAAATATGTGAAATGTGGTCATTATTTTTTAATGAGGTCAGCTCTATTTTACAAGATGAACAAATCTTTAATTCAAACGATATTATAAGACTTTCTAAAATACTCAACTTTATACATAGCAATTATCAAAACAAAATAACACTTTATGATATTTCAGAATCATGCAATATAAGTAAAAGCGAGTGCTGCAGATTTTTCAAAAAGGCGACCAAACAAACTCCTTTTGAATACCTTTTAAATTATCGTATTAAAAAAAGTATACCTCTTCTTTTAAGCGATAATTTAAATATCACCGAAATCTCAGAAAATGTCGGCTTTTCAAACGCCAGTTATTACACAGAAATATTTAAAAGAGTTATGGATTTGTCGCCTACTAAATATAAAAAGGAAAAATTAAAAAGTATTTCTTCTTTTTAAAAAATCATAATCTATTTAAAAAGAGCTATTGCCTATTAATTTTTTATTTTATGTATTTATCTTTCTTTCCATTTTTCGATTGCTTTTCTGACTTTTTTGTCGATATCTATGCGTGTTTTTTTACACTCATCAGGATACTTTCTCGCTTCTTTAAATGCTAATTTGACAAATATGCCAGAAAAGACCGGAATCATTTTTTTAAGCATGCTTTCTGGAAATATAAAATGTGTACCATGCTCATAAGTTGCAACTATAACATTACACTCATGATTTGTATTTTTTAGCCTTTCTTCCATACGTCTGATATACCTAACAGTGTCCCACAAAACATCATCAGATGCTCCTATAAGCACAAGATCTCCCTTTATATTTTCAACCTTAATCATTTCTTCTTCCTTAAGTGGATGAACTTTTTCCGAATCATCAAATAATTTCCATGAATTAATCATATCTCCAGTTCGTTTACTTTCTGATTTTATAAGTTTCCAATAATCAGGATGTTTGTAAGCAAAAGGCATATAAGGCAATGCTTCACCCCTATAAGAAAACAATGACTCACCTTCTATAGGCCATTCTTTGCATCCGTCTTTTTTACCTTGCATAAACCCTTGCCAATTATATCACATAGTGAGAGCGATTCTCATCTCATACATTATTAAGATGGATATAATTTCCTTAGAATTAAAAAACGGCATAAGTTACATTGCTGTAAATTATGCCGTTATTTTAAAAAATTAAAATTCACCAGTTTAAGCCTGTTGGATTTTCTTTTTTTATTTTTTTTCGATTACACTTTCTCTTTCAATTATCTCATATGGTAAAACGAATTTCTTTTCTTCAAGTGGTTCATCATTTATCATTTTTATTACCATTCTCATAGCTACAGCTCCCATATCATAAAGTGGTTGACCTACTGTAGTTAATTTTGGACGATACATTTTAGAAAGCTTAGTATTGTTGAATCCTGCTACAGAAATATCTTCTGGAACATTATAACCTTTATCAAAGATAGCATTTATAGCTCCTATAGCAGCCTCATCACCTGTCACAAATACTGCATCAGGTTTTATACCTTCTTCTAATAAGTCTGACATTACTCTATATCCGCTATCATGATCAGTATTTCCATATTTTATTATATCTGGATTTACATTTATATTATTATCAGTTAATGCTCTTTCGTATCCTCTTCTTCTTTCTGTTTCAAGTATAGTATCAGCTTCACTAGTCATTATAAGAGCTATATCTTTATGTCCTTTATCTATTAGATATTTTGTCATATCATAAGTAGCATCTTCATTGTTAGTACTTACTGTATATACATCGAAAGTTTGAGCTGTTTTACTTATATAAGTTGCAGGTATACCACTATTGTTGATTGATTGTATATGGTCTTCATCTAACGTCCATGAAATCATAACTATCCCTTCAACTTGTTTTGCTCTTAATAAATCTATACTCTTTAACTCTTGCTTTTTCTCAGAATATGTATTTGCTAATAATATATCATATCCGTACATTTTTGTAACGCATTCTATACCATTTACAATTTCATTTACGAATGAATCTGATACTTCTGGTACTATAACACCTAATAACTTACTTTTCTTAGTAACTAAACTTCTTGCAAGAGGATTTGGAACATATCCTGTTTCTTTTATTACATCTAAGACTCTTTGTTTAACTTCATCCGTAACTGGCTTTGAGTCATTTATTACTCTTGAAACTGTAGATATTGAAACTCCAGCTAATTTTGCAACGTCTTTTATTGTAACGTTATTTTTCATTATTTTTCCTCCTTATTTTATTCTCGTTTCATATGCACTTATAATTTTTAAGTAAGGTTGTCTTCCTGTCATTAGTTTTGTTATTTTTTCTAGGCTTACATCTTC
>NZ_JADPET010000044.1 GCF_015667935.1 Clostridium sp. 1001270J_160509_D11
CTTGGTCAGTTATAGTTATTGTATCACTACTTTCTGAAGATGCTGAGCTCGAAGATGCGCTTTTATTTGAGCTTGAAAAAAAAGTGTATTTTAGTATATATTTCGACAAAATTCGCTAATAAATATATGATATAATCGTGGTTGGATTTTGCGAAAAAGGGAATTATTTTTAAATATAGATATAAATATATAAGTATTAAAAATTATAGAATTTATATCTATAAATCAAAAGGAAGGAAGAATAGTGAATTTTCTTGGTCAAACTACAATAATTAAAAGTATAGGGGGATTGAGCAAAAATCTATACAAAAAGAAATTGGATACAGTTGGATTTATTTTATTATCATTATTATTAGGCGCAATTTCTTTATTTATTTTTTCAGCATGTGCAGTGTCTGAAATGAAAATAGAAAGCGGGAATATACCATATTTCTGTTCTATGATTGAGATTATAAAAACTATAATCATCTTAATGTTAACTATAAAGATTTTATTGACAAAATCAGAAAGTGAAAAAGCTAAAAAGTATATTTTAAAAGATTTAATAACATGGATAATAACTTTTATAGCAATAGTTATGATAGCTAAATTAGTTGATATATTGGTTATTAGAAATTTTAAGTTATCATTTTACAATATAATTGGAAGAACAAATGAATTTGCATTAGTAAGAGCAGGGATAATATACCTATCTTTAAGCATAATACTTTCAATATCGATATATTTATTAGGATATAGAATATTTAGTTTTATTAAAGACAATAGGAAAGTATCTATGTTAAGTACTTTAAAAAGCTTTTTTAGAAATATAATAGCAATACCAATTTTCTAGGTATTAGCTAAAAGTATACAAATTTTAAGTTTAATTTTTATAGTGAAACATTACATATTATGTGGAGCTATATGTGCGATGACAGCTTCACTATACTTAGCATTAGTTGTATCTACAGCTTATGTAAGTGTAGAGAATGAACTGCATAAATACGATAAAAATATATGCTAAATTAAGAGAGTTTATTTTATGTATCAAACAGTACATCATAATATAAATTTAGTTTATGAAAGAAGGTAAGTTTGATGAAAAGAAATAGAAGAAAAAGATTGAAGAATATTTTAATTTTAGTAGGCATTGTTATTTTATGTGTATATAGTTTCAAGAAGATAACGGATATCGGGATTAACTGGATTCAGAAAGGTAATGTGAAAGTGGACTATGAACATGAATGGGACAATATGAGTGATGAAGATAAAAAGATAATAGAAAAAGTTATATCACTTTCAGAGAAAAAACTCGGGACACAATATGTCTGGGGAGGAAAGGGAGAGATAATAACAGAGGAAAGATACAACGAATTTTTAAAGTGCTATGGAGAGAGTTACTATCCATTGGACAAAGAGGATTACATAGGTATTCAAGGGTTTGATTGTTCAGGTCTTACATATTGGACTTATAAAGAAGCATCAGGAGTAAATATAGGTTATTCAACAAGTCAGCAACAAGAAGTACTCAAAAAATACAAGGTTAGGGGAGAACTTCAACCGGGTGATTTGATATTTACTACTAGACATGTTGTCATCTACATAGGAAACGGAAAGGTTATACATTCTAAAAACAAAAACAAATACCCAAAAGGCGGAATTAGGAAAGATTCCGTAAGATGGTATACAACAGGGACAGCTTATAGAGTAATTGATTATATAAATGATGTGAAATAGTATATGTATTATTAATCAATTACCATAAATTTATATGATTTAATAAAATAGGGAGAGTTATAAGCTAAAAAATTAAAAAGGAGAATATCTATGGTATTATGTGAAAGGTGTGGAAAGCACAACGAAGATTACTGTAATTATTGCGGTAATGAAGGTAATGAATTATCTACTTTCCAAAGGAAGTTGATGTTTAATGAAAATCAAAATGACTATTGTGATGTGTGTGGGCATGAAACAAAGTCAAACCAAACTTACTGCCCAGGATGTGGTAAATTATTAAGTCAAGTAGTAAAGGAAATAAAGGCAAAAACTAGTAGAAGAACTGGTGATAATTATCAAAACAACGATAGAATTAATAATTTAAATTTAGATTCAATAAACGCAGCAACAGGTGCTGTAGCACAAGAGGCAAAAAATATGTTTGGGGATTTACCAGGATTCTTAGGTAACGCAATAAATGAATTAAGAAACTTTGACTATGCATCATTTATTGCAAATAATCTGAGTACAGCATTACAGACGGTGGCGATATCAATAGCTATAATGGCTATTTATATATTTGCACAGTTACAATTTGGGAACTCTTTAGTAAGTGGATTATTTAAAGATGGTTCAATAGAAATATCTCATTTCAAACAATTTATATTTGGATTAGCATCTATGAATGGATCTAAAATAGTGATGAGTGGGTTACTAAACTCTGTAAATATAGGAATAGCTGCTAGAATAATTATTACACCGATAATTACGGGATGTATTATATACTTAGCAACAAGAATGATATACGGTAAAAGAGAAGTTAAATCACTTCCAACAGCAGTATTATGTGCTTTTGTATATGCAATAATTTCAATGGTGATATCTTTATTTGCAAGACAAACTGAATCAATGAGTTCATTTGTAAATATTAAAGTTTATATTGGAGTATTTAGTGTATTTATAAATGGATTTATAATATCATTTATGGCCAATATATTAGCATTAGAAAAAGAAAACTCTAGAAATATAGGCACATTATCTAATATATTTAAAAAGAACCTATTTACTTTAGGAACTATATTACTTGTAACTACAATAGTAATTATAGCATGGACATATATAAAATTAGGTTCATTTACGGATATATTATATGCTATTGAAGATATGATAGGAAGTAACTATTTATATGGATCTTTAATTGACTACCTTGAGATGTTTGGATTTAGTGCTGATAAAATGAATGCAATATGGTTTGTATATATAGTTATTATTGGATTGATAGCAAGTTCATGGACGCTACTTATGTCTCATCTTATAAGTCTAAAATTTGCAACTATGTCTATGAGTATATTCTCATTAGTTGACCAAGGTGAAGGACTATACATATTATTAATTTTAATACCAATTGCAACACTTATAATGATTGGTAGAATGATAAAGAAAAGACATGGTGAATATAACCACAATATAATAGGTGTTTATAGTATATGTTATACGACTGTAATGGGATTAATATCATATTTCTCAACAATAACAATAAATGGATCTATACCTGGTGTGGATAGTTCAGATGCAGCTGGATTAGTTGATTCAGCAGGTAAATTTAATCTTGTAATAGGAACTAATTTATTTGTGACTATTATAACTGTGTTTATATTCAGTACGATATTTATGTATATAGGATATAAAACAAAGAAAATTGAAAACTAAAATAGAGGAGAGTATGAGTTATGGCTACTAGACAAGAAATAATGAGAGAAATAGATAATTTAAATAAAACTATAGAAGATACTAATTTAAGAAAAGAGGAAGCACTTTTAAACTTAGGGATATTAGTATATCAAAAAGTTAGGGAAGGTTTACTTGAAAATGATGAAATAGATAGAATTTGTGAACCTATAATAGGGTTTGATCATGTAATATATGATTCTAAAGTTAAAATACATAATCATAGAAAACAACTAGAGGGGATTAAATGTAGTTGTGGGGCAAATTTAAATCCAGAGGATAGATTCTGTGGAACTTGTGGGAAAAAGGTTGAATTACCAGTAGACAATATAGAATATATGACATGTGAAAGATGTTTATCAGAAATAGATAGTACTTCAACATTCTGTCCATGTTGTGGAATAAAACTATAAAGATAAAAGTTAATATATAAAATAAAAAGAGTATAAAATATATAAAATTATTTTATACTCTTTTTTTTATAACATATAGGAAATTATATTTCACCTTCTATAACTTCAACAATTCTATGAAGAAGGTGAGAAAATGCAAAGAATGTTGTTTCAAATCGTATATAATCTAGAACATTTTCATCCCATAAAAACTTAATTTCAGGTGGAAAGTCACAATCTTCTTCAAAAAATAGAAATTTGACTGGTAGGAAATCGAATATATTTATTATATATCCAACGTCTGCTTCATTTATTTTTTGACCACCTAATTTCTCACATGCTTTAGATAAAAGATTTATATTGTTGGAAAATAGAGTTTCGTATTTTTTAAACATAGTATTCTTTCCACCAACATTACCTACATTGACAACTCCTTTTAAACTATTGGGAGTGCACCAATTACCAGATAAATGCAAATGTTCTTTTGAATAATCAAATAAGTCTAAAATAGACATAACTTCATTATAGGTCGCATTTATATAAGTATTATTTTTAGATAAATATTGGATACTTCCATTTTGTCTATTTAAGCGATACTTTTGACCTATAAAATTGATATAAAGATAGTGTTCATCTAACTCTAAATTGAATTTTTTGGCGATTTTTTCATGATTCCATTTAGGAAAGAGTATTAAAGCTTTTTGTGTTTGAATTTCATAATTTGATTTTTGGTTAGTCATATAAATATTCTCCTTGTATATCATTATATAATGACAATCCTAGATGACTGTATTTACTTTTAGAGTAGTAGATTTTAATAACTTATGCAATTGAAATGGTTGTAAATCTTAGAAATGAAGAAAGTTATAAAGAAAAAAGGAACGAAATAAATATAAATTTATCTCATTCCATAAGTTTGACCCTATTAATCTTGACAGTTGACAAAATAGTCAGAGTATTTTACTAACATGGCTGAGCTATTTTTAAAACCGTCGTATATATGTTTGTTAAAGATTGTTTCTAATGCTTGTATATCTTTCTTAGTAAGTGCCTCAAAAATCATACGATGTTCTTCGTATAGATGTTGAATGTTGTTTTCCCCCTGTAAATTTACTAAAGAACGAAATCTCTCGTAATGATGATTTATTCCAAGAACCATATTCCAGATGTTTTCTTTTCCTGCAATACGGAAAATTAATCTATGGAAGTTATTATCGTATTTTATAAAATCATTTACTGAGTTTTCGTTTTCAGCAGCACCTTGTAAGAATAATTTTTGTTCATTTAGATTAAACTCTAGTTTTAGTTCGTCTGCCTCTGTAAGAGTCATAGTAAGATCTTTTAAGATGGATAATTCAACTACTTTACGGACATAAAGAACATCCGAAATTTGGTTTATATCCATTAATGATACAAAAGTACCTATGTGAGGTTTTACTTCGAGTAAACCTTCGTTAGATAAAGCTTTAAATGCGTCACGCACCGGTGTACGAGATACATTGAACTTTGAAGCTATATCTGTTTCGCTTATTGAACTTCCTGGAGCTAATCTAAGGCTTAAAATTTCTGCTTTTAAACCTTCATAAACAATATTTGATGAAGCATTGCTTTTTTTAAATTTCATCTAACTGTACCCCTATTTTGTTTTATTGTTTAGTTTACGATTGTTTAGTTTAAGGTATTGAAAAATACCCTCTCGAGATTCTAGCATATTTCAAGATATAATGTCAATCCAATTAAAAACACTATAATTATGACTATAAAATAGTAAATATTTTTATAGGATTTATTTGTTAATTTTATTAAGATTGAGTGCTTATTATTTTAAAAAACTTTGTTATAAAAAAGATTATCGGTATGTTTTTGCTATTTTTTATTATGTTTTCCTATAAAAATGAGAATTATAACGAGTTTAGGAAAATGTTTTTGTAAGCGTGAAAATGATTTGTTTTTACATATTATGGAATAGAAAAGGGATGTAAAAAGGGGACAAAAATAAAGTCTTGTATACTAGTTTATATTAAAAGTTATATAAATATAAAAAATGATAAAAAAATTTTATAAGATTTTAAAAATAGAAAAACCAACAGGGACAATGCTTTCACAGGTATGATTGTTAAAAAATAAACCAATATTTATAAAAAAACATAAAAAAACATAAAAATAGTATTTACAACTTGTATACAAGTATGTTACTATAAGTTTGTTATTAAAATAACACAATCGATTGAGAGCTGATTCAAGAAAACGGAATCATACAAAATAATAACAAATATAAAAAACAGTTACTAAATGATATAGAGATAATAAAGGTGAAAAGATACAATGGATGAAAAACTATGAACTAAAAAATATCATTAGTGACTAGCAAAAACGAAATCAAAATAACACACAAGTAAAACACTCAAAAAATCGATGGGGGGCATTGACATGGAATTACGAAAAGAACAAGTAAGACAAGAAAACAAATCAGTAAAACCTTTTGGGATTAAAGACAAAGTAGGATACTTATGCGGGGACTTAGGAAACGATTTTACGTTTATATTTGCAAGTATGTACTTAATGGTATTTTATACAAATGTTTGGGGAGTTAGTCCATCATTAGTAGGAACTTTATTCTTAGTATCAAGATGTTTAGATGCGTTCACAGATGTAACAATGGGACGTATAGTAGACAAAGCAAAACCAACAAAAGATGGTAAATTTAGACCATGGCTTAAGAGAATGGCAGGGCCAGTTGCATTAGCAAGTTTCTTAATGTATCAATCAAGTTTAGCTGGAGCTTCAATGACAGTTAAAGTAGTAGTAATGTTCGCAACTTACATATTATGGGGATCATTATGTTATACAGCAATCAATATACCTTATGGATCAATGGCATCAGCTATGACAGATGTACCAGAAGAAAGAGCAGCTCTTTCAACTTGGAGAAGTTTAGGTGCTAACTTTGCATCAATAATAATAGGATCAGTAGTACCTCAAATTATATACAGTGCAGATGCAAACGGTAACCAAATAGTTAGCGGTAGCAAATTTACATTAGTAGCAGGAATATTCTCAATATGTGCATTATTATGTTACACAATTTGTTATACATGTACAACTGAACGTATAAAATTAGAACCAACTAAAAAAGAAGAAAATGCTTCATTAGCAAAATCATTCAAAACAATAATATCAAATAGAGCTTTATTAGCAATAATAGGAGCAGCAATAACTTTATTACTAAGCCAATTTATGACTCAAACAATGAACCAATACTTATTTGCAAGTTACTTTAGAGATATAAATGCATTATCATCACTTAGTATGGTAAGTTTACCATTAAGTTTAGGATTAGCAGCAGTATCTGGAATAATAGCAAGCAAATTTGGTAAAAAAGAATTCTCAGCATTTGGGATGTTCTTAGCAGCAGGATGTTATGGATTATTATACTTCATGAAAGTTACAAATCCATGGGCATTTATAGGAATGTATGTTGTAGCAGGTATAGGAGTAACAGGATTCAATATGTTCATATGGGCTCATATAACAGATGTTATAGACTACAATGAAGTTAAATTCGGGGAAAGAAATGACGGAGTTATATATGGCGTTTATTCATTCGCTAGAAAAATAGGACAAGCTTTAGCAGGTGGTCTTGGTGGATATGCATTAGCATTCATAGGATACAATGCAGTAGCTCAAGAACAAACAACAGAAGTTCTTAATGGTATATATACATTTTCAACATTATTCCCAGCTGTATGCTATGGGATTGTAGCACTAATAATGTTATTCGCTTATCCTCTAAGCAAAAAAGTTATAGCTGAAAATGGAAGAATCTTAGCTGAAAGAAGAGCTAAATAATAATATAGATTAAATATACTTACATAAAATGAATTGTTAAATCAGTTAACACTATCTAAGAGCTAGTACTATCTTTAAGGGGAGGTACTAGCTATTAGATGTTAAAATAAAATACAGAAAATACAGAAAATTTAAAGAGAAGGTTAGGAGAATTTTATGAAATTATCATTTCGTTGGTATGGAGAAGACGACAAAGTAACATTACAAAACATTAGACAAATACCAGGTATGGACTCAATAGTAACAGCAGTTTACGATGTTCCAGTTGGTGAAGTATGGAGCAGAGAATCAATTGCTACATTAAAAAAACAAGTAGAAGATGCTGGATTAAACTTCGATGTAATCGAAAGTATACCAGTACACGAAGATATCAAACTTGGTAAACCAAGCAGAGATAAATACATAGAAAACTATTGTGAAAACATAAGAAGAGTTGCTGAAGCTGGAGTTAAATGCATATGCTACAACTTCATGCCAGTATTCGACTGGACAAGAACTCAATTAGACCATGAATTAGAAGATGGATCAACTTCATTAGTTTACTATCAAGAACAAGTTGACAAAGTTAACCCATTAGAAAGTGATAGCGATTTAACACTTCCAGGTTGGGATGCTTCTTACACTAGAGAAGAATTAAAAAGCGTAGTTGCTGAATACAATGCAATGAGCGAAGACGATTTATGGAATAACTTACAATATTTCTTAGAAAAAATAATACCAGTTGCTGCTGAATGTGACGTAAACATGGCTATACATGAAGACGATCCATGCTGGAGTATATTCGGATTACCAAGAATAATAACTTGTGAAGAAAACTTAGACAGATTCTTAAAATTAGTTGATGACAAACACAATGGTATAACTTTATGTGCAGGTTCATTAGGATGCTCAAACCAAAATGACGTTGCTAAAATGGCAGCTAAATACGCAGCTATGGGAAGAATACACTTCGTTCACATGAGAAACGTACAAGTATTAGACAACGGATTTGAAGAAAGAGCTCACTTATCTTCTTGCGGAAGCTTAGATATGTACGCAATAATGAAAGCATTATATGATAATGGATTCAGAGGATACATAAGACCAGACCACGGAAGAATGATATGGGGAGAAACAGGTAGAGCTGGATACGGTTTATATGATAGAGCGTTAGGTGCTACTTACTTAAACGGTTTATGGGAAGCAATAGAAAAAGCTAGCAAATAAGAACTAGTAAAACTATTAAATAACAATTTTTAAACAAATATTTAAACTAAAACTAAACTAAAAAGATTTTTACGGAGGAATTAAAAATGAAATTACCTTTTCAAATAGATTTAAACGATAAAGTAGTTGTTATAACAGGTGCAGGTGGATTAATATGTTCTGCTTTCGCTGAAGCAATGGCTATGTGTGGAGCAAAAGTTGCTTTACTTGACTTAAACGAAGAAGCAGCTAAAAAATATGCGGATGAAATAGTTGCTAAAGGATACAAAGCTAAAGGTTACAAATGTAACGTTTTAGAAAAAGATAGTTGTGAAGCTGCAAGAGCTGAAATATTAAAAGACTTCGGAACTTGCGATATATTAATAAATGGAGCTGGTGGAAATAATCCAAAAGCTACAACTGATGATGAATACTTCTTACCAGAACATTTAAATGAAATGAAAACTTTCTTCGATTTAGATCCTCAAGGAGTATCTTTCGTATTCAACTTAAACTTCATGGGTACATTAATACCTACTCAAGTTTTTGCTATGGATATGATGAACAAAAAAGGTGCAAGTATAATAAACATATCTTCAATGAATGCTTATTCACCACTTACAAAAATACCAGCATACAGTGGAGCTAAATCTGCTATATCTAACTTTACTCAATGGTTAGCAGTTCACTTCTCAAAAGTTGGTATCCGTTGCAATGGTATAGCACCAGGATTCTTCTCAACTAAACAAAATGAAAAATTATTATGGAACGAAGATGGAACTCCAACTGCAAGAACTGAAAAAATATTAGCTGGAACTCCAATGGGTCGTTTCGGTGAATTAGAAGAATTAATAGGTTCTTTATTATTCTTAACTTGTGAAGAAGCTTCAGGATTCGTAAACGGAACTGTAATACCAGTAGATGGTGCTTTCGCAGCATACTCAGGTGTTTAAGATATAAAAATATAATTTAGAAAATAAGATAGTCTTTTGTATGGTTTTGATACTTAAAAATTAAGTATTAGGCCATACAGAGGCTAGATAATATAAATATATTATAAGGAGTATAATAGGATATTATGATAAACGTGGACTTAAGAAAACAACCTTATAACCTTGATGATGAAGGTGTAAAATGGGTTGAAGAAACTATAAAATCAATGACTTTAGAAGAAAAAATAGGTCAATTATTTATAAACATGGGGGCAAGTAGGGACGAAGAATATTTAAAAAGCGTTCTTGATAACTACCATATAGGTGGTGTTCGTTACAACCCAGGTAAAGCTGAAGAAGTATACGAACAAAATAAAATACTTCAAGAAAACAGTAAAGTACCTCTATTAATAGCTGCTAACACTGAAATGGGTGGTAATGGAGCTTGTACAGATGGTACTTACATAGGAAACGAAGTTAAAATAGCTGCAACTGATGACAAAAGATATGCTTACGAAATGGGTAGAGTATCTGGTGTAGAAGCTGCTGCTATAGGATGCAACTGGAGTTTCGCTCCAATAGTTGATATAAACAGAAACTGGAGAAACCCAATAATATCTACAAGAACTTGGTCAGCTGACGTTGAGCAAACTTTAGAATTATCTCTTGAATATATGAGAGGTATAATGGAAAGCGGAATAGCTCCAGCTGCTAAACACTTCCCTGGAGATGGTATAGATGAAAGAGATCAACATTTATCTTTCGCTCCAAACTCTTTATCAGTAGAAGAGTGGGATGCTACATTTGGTAGAGTATACAGCGGATTATTTGAAGCTGGTCTTCCATCAATAATGGCTGGACATATAGCATTACCAGAGTATGTTAAATACTTCAATCCAGAAGCAACTACTCAAGAAGTATATATGCCTGCTACATTAAGTAAATATATATTAACTGACTTATTAAGAGGAAAAATGAACTTCAACGGTTTAGTTGTAACAGATGCTTCTCACATGGTTGCTATGACTTCAGCTATGAAACGTAGCGAAATGTTACCAACTGCAATAGCTGCTGGTTCTGACTTATTCTTATTCTTCAATGATCCAGACGAAGATTTCCAATGGATGATGGATGGATACAAAAACGGAATAATAACTGATGAAAGATTAGAAGAAGCTTTAACTAGAATATTAGGAACAAAAGCTGCTTTAGGTCTTCATAAAAAAGCTAAAACAGAAATATTACCTGCAAAAGAAGAAGCGATGGCTAAAATCGGTTTAGAAGAAAATAAAGCTATAGCTAAAGAAGTTTCTGACAAAGCTATAACTTTAGTTAAAAATACTCAAGATGTATTACCAATAGCACCAGAAAAAACTAAGAGAGTTTTACTTGTTGAAGCTAAAGGATTCGATGGTGGATTCGGTAAATTCATCGAAATAATGGGTGGAGCTAAAAAGAAACCAATTGAAATAGTTAAAGAATTATTAGAAGCTAAAGGATTCGACGTAGAAATATGGGAATCTCCAATAGACAAAATAATGAAACTTCCAAAAGAGGAAATGGCTCAAGCTTTAGGAAATGTATATGCTGGTAAGAGACCAATAGCTGAATTAACAAGCAAATATGATTTAATAATAAACATAGCTAACGTTAATGCAAGTGTTGACCAAAGATTACAATGGCCACCAAGTAAAGGTACTCCAGATATACCATTCTACGTAAACGAAATACCAACTATATTCGTTTCAGTTAAGTGTCCATTCCACTTAGCCGATGTACCACAAGTTAAAACTTACATAAATACTTATGATGATAACCAACAAACATTAGAAGCATTAGTAGAAAAACTTGTAGGAAACTCAGAATTTAAAGGTATAAGTCCAGTAGATGCATTCTGTGGATTCGGAGATACTCGTTTCTAATTTTAGAAAAATAGCACGTTTTAATATAAATTAATAAAATACCTTAGGGTGTAGCTCCTGGCTACATCCTAATTTGATATAAAGGAGCAGACATGGGATACTTTAATTACAACAAAGAAAAAGACTTTTTAATATGCATAGATTCAGATGGTTGTGCGATGGATACAATGAATTCAAAACACTTTAATTCATTTGGACCAGAATTCGTAAAATCATATGGTTTAGAAGAATATAGAGATGAAGCTTTAGAATACTGGAATGAAATAAACTTATTCACAGGAACTAGAGGTATAAACCGTTTCAAAGGTTTAGCGATGGCTGTTAGAGAAATGAGCGATCGTAAAGGAATAAAATTTGATGGTTTAGAAGAATTTGAAAATTGGGTAGAAACTGCACCACAATTATCAAATCCTGCTTTACTTGAAAAATGCCAAGAAAAAAGCAACGAATGTATGGAAAGAGCATTATTATGGAGTATACATGTTAACTTATCAATAGTTGCAGCTCAAGATGATGATATGCCTTTCGAAAATGTTAAAGACACTATGGATGAGTTATGCAAACAAGCTGACTTAACTGCAGTTTCTTCTGCAAATGGTCAAGCTGTTGAACATGAGTGGACAAAACACGAAATAAAAGATTGTTGTAGAGTATTACTTTGTCAAGAAGCTGGTTCAAAAGCATACTGTATAGAACAACTTCTTACAAAAGGATACGACAAAGATAAAGTTCTTATGGTCGGGGATGCACCTGGGGATAAAAAAGCTGCATTAGATAATGGAGTAAGATTCTATCCAATAATCGTTAAGAAAGAAGCATTCAGCTGGAAGAGATTAAAAGAAGAAGCTAGCCAAAAATTATTTGCTGGTGAATTTGATGATGCTTACCAAGCTCAATTAATAAATGAATTTGAAGAAGCTTTAGGAATATAGTCTAAAGACAATTAAAAATATAAATTACAGACAGGGAGATACATTATGAAAAACTTTATGGACAAAGATTTTCTTTTATCAAATGAAATATCTAAAAAATTATATCATGAATATTCAAGCACTATGCCAATAATAGATTATCACTGCCACATCAATCCACAAGAGATAGCAGAAGATAAAAAATTTGAAAACATAACTCAAGTATGGTTAGGTGGAGACCACTACAAATGGAGACAAATGCGTTCAAATGGTGTTGAGGAAAAATATATAACTGGAGATGCGACTGATAGAGAAAAGTTCCAAAAATGGGCTGAAACTTTAGAAAAAGCAATAGGAAATCCTCTTTATCATTGGAGTCATTTAGAATTACAAAGATACTTTGGATATAATGGTGCTTTAAATGGGGAAACAGCAGAAGAAGTTTGGAATATATGTAACGAAAAATTAAAAACTATGTCTGCTAGAAGTATAATGAAAGATTCTAATGTTGAATTAATATGCACTACAGATGATCCAATAGATGACTTAAAATGGCATCTAGCTATAAAAGAAGATGAAACTTTTGACATAAAAGTTCTTCCAACTTGGAGACCGGACAAAGCTATAGCTATAGAAAAAGTTGATTTTGTTGACTATATAGCAAAATTATCACAAGTAAGTGGTATAGAAATAAACTCTTTCGATACTTGGAAACAAGCTATAACTAATCGTATAGAATTCTTCAACGAAGTAGGGTGTAGAGTAAGTGACCATGGTCTATTATACATACCTTATGTTGAAGCTGATGAAGCTACAGTAGACGCTATACTTAAAAAACGTCTTGCTGGTGAAACTCTTACAGAAACTGAAGAATTACAATACAAAACAGCTTGTATGTTACACTGTGGTGCAGAGTATAGCCGTTTAGGATGGGCTATGCAATTACACTTCGGGGTTACAAGAGACAATAATACAAAAATGTTTAATAAATTAGGGGTAGATACAGGATTCGATGGTATATACAACAGAGTATCAATCGATCAATTAGCATCTTATTTAGACGCTTTAAACAAAGAAGACAAATTACCAAAAACTATATTATACAGCTTAAACCCAGTTGATAATGCTGCTATAGGAACATTAATAGGATGCTTCCAAGAAGCAGGAGTTTGTGGAAAAATACAACAAGGTTCAGCTTGGTGGTTCAATGACCACAAAACTGGAATGATAGAACAAATGACTTCTTTAGGAAACTTAGGGTTATTAGGAAACTTCATAGGTATGTTAACTGACTCAAGAAGTTTCTTATCATACACTAGACATGAGTATTTCAGAAGAATCATGTGTGAGTTAATCGGGGGATGGGTAGCTAACGGTGAATATCCAAACGACGATAAAGTCTTAGAAAGAATGATAAAAAATATATCTCATGACAACGCATTAAACTATTTCGGATTCTAATATAGTTGCCAGTTTTATATTAAAATATAATTTTTAAATTCGGGAAATTGAAGGCATCGTCATCTAAATGGTGACGGTGCAAATATGTTATATATTAAATTACAAACCAAGGGAGAATAAAAATGATAAAAATAAATACATTAAGAGCATTAAAAGAATGTGGTGTAGTAGCAGTAGTTCGTGGAAACTCTAAAGAAGTTGGTGTTGAAATATCAAAAGCTTGCGTTAAAGGTGGAGTTAAGGCTTTAGAAGTAACTTACACAAACAAATTTGCTAACGATATAATAAAAGAATTAAGCGAAATATATGAAGGTCAAGATGATGTAGTAATAGGTGCTGGAACAGTTTTAGATGCTGAAACTGCTAGAGCAGCTATGTTAGCTGGAGCAAAATACATAGTATCACCAGCTTTCGATTTAGAAACTGCAAAAATATGTAACAGATATAAAGTTCCATACTTACCGGGTATAATGACTATAAACGAAATAATAGCAGCTCACGAAGCTGGTGTTGATTTCGTAAAATTATTCCCAGGTAGTGCATTTGGACAAGGATATGTAAAAGCTATAAAAGGGCCACTTCCATATGCCAACATAATGGTAACTGGTGGAGTTAATATAGACAATTTAGATTCTTGGATAAAAGCTGGTGTTGATGCAGTTGGAATAGGTGGAGAATTAAATAAACTTGGAGAAGAAGGTAAGTTCGATGAAATAACTGCTATATGTGAAAAATACATGGCTAAATTACACGAAGCTAGAGGTTGCTAATATGAAAGTTGCTGGTTTTGGGGAAATAATGCTTAGACTTTCTACAGATGTAGGAAAGATGATTTTACAAAGTGATAGCTTTAATGTGAATTATGGTGGAGGAGAAGCAAACGTACTTATTTCTCTATCACATTTTGGAATAGATACAAAAATGATAACTTCTGTTTCAAATGATGACATCGGTAAAAGTATACTTAGATATCTTAGAAGTTATGATATAGATACAGATTTCGTAACTTTAGGAGAACATAGAACAGGTATATACTATCTTCAAGTAGGAAGTGGTATAAGATCATCTAAAGTAATATATGATAGAGATAACTCAGCTTTCTGTAATATGAAAATAGGAGATATCGACATAGCTAAAGCTTTAGAAGATGTAGATGTATTCCACTTCTCAGGTATAACATTAGCACTTTCAAATGACCTTAGAGAGTTATTAATGCAAATGTTAGAATATTGTAGAGAGCATAACATAATGGTAAGTTACGACTCAAACTACAGAGCAAAATTATGGACACTAGAAGAAGCTAGAGAAGCTACTTTAAAAGTTTTACCATATGTAGATATATTATCAGCAGGTATTTTAGATGCTGAAAATATACTACTTATGAACTGTGAATTAGAAGATAAGCACGAAAAATTAAAATATTATTATGATGAGATATCAAAGACTTATCCAAATATTAAGCATATATTCTCATCACATAGAGATATAGAATCTTCTTCAGTAAATAAATTACAATGTAATTATTACACTAACGGAATATTATACTTATCTAACAAAATAAACATAGATAGTATAGTTGACAGAGTAGGTGGGGGAGATGCATTAAGTGCTGGTATAATCTATTCTATAATAAACAATAAAGATCCTAAATATGTTTGTGAATTTGCAACATGTGCATCTGCATTAAAACACAGTATCCTAGGAGATGCTAATTTAGTAGAACTTAGTGATGTTGAAAAATTAATGTATGAAGGCGTTGGGAAAATAGCTAGATAACAAAAAGGAGTATAGAAAGTGATTTACTTTCTATACTCCTTTTTTGATATAAAAAATGATATTTATACTCATTTTAAAGTTGAATAAATAAAATTTCATATAATTTATTAAATACGTTCTAGTGTTTATTTTGTTGTAGATGATTGATCATAAAATTGGGTATTTTTATAATGATAAACTATTTTTGAATAATTAAATACTGTGCCTGAAGATGAAAAACATTGATTATAAGCAACTAATCCAGGGTCACCTACATTTAATTCAAGTAACTTTGCATATTTTTCATCTAATTTTATCACATTAAAATACCTATCTTGAAAACTTGTAGTTATATTAAAAGCTTTTTTTATATAATCAAAAATAGAACCCTTTACTATTTCTTGATTTAAAAAAGGAACAATACTTTTTTTATAAAAAGACTCTTCATAGCACATGATTTCATTGTCGATATATCTTATTCTTTTGACAACATATACATCTTCATCTTTGTCACATTCTAAATGATTGCATATTTCATCATCTGGTTTAACAAGTTCTAAATCTACTAATTTTGATGTTATTTTATGCTCTTCTAGGCTATCTGTAAATCCCTTTGGAGAGTTAAAATTTATATATCCCTTTTTATTTCTTTTTCTTACAAAAATCCCACTACCTTAAATCTAAAAGACAAGAAACAAAAAGTGTTGCTCTATCAGCAGGTATAACAGGTATATTTGGTATAACTGAACCAACAATATATGGGGTAACTTTAAGATTCAAAAAACCTTTCATATGTGCTTGTATATCAGGAGCTGTGGCAGCAGCAGTAGCATCATTCTTTAATTCAGTATACTATGTATATGCAGGACTTCCAGGTTTACTTACAGTAGTAAATGCAATTGGCGCAAATCCAACATCAATAGTAGGTGAATTAATAGGTTGTGCAATAGCAATAATAGGCTCAATAGTACTTGTTCAAATCGTTGGATTTGATGAAGGTCAAGCATCTGATGAAGAAAATCAAGAAAATGAAGAAGTAAAAGCTATGGATGAAGTAGCAGCAACAGTTTTAGCAGGGACTAAAGAAATAAAAAGCCCTTTAAGTGGAAAAGTAATAGCTTTATCAGAAATAGATGATCCAGTATTTGCAGGTGGAGCTATGGGAAATGGAATAGCAATAGAACCAACTGACAACAAAGTATATGCACCATTTGATGGAGAAATAGAATTTATTGCAGAATCTAAACATGCAATAGGACTTAAATCAGAAGATGGAGTAGAGTTATTAATACATGTCGGAATGGATACTGTTCAAATGGATGGTAAAGGATTTGATGTAAAAGTAAAAGCAAATGAAAAAGTTAAAGCTGGAGAATTACTTTTAGAATTTGATAAAGAAGCAATTCAAAAAGCAGGGTATTCATTAATAACACCTGTTGTAATAACTAATAGTTTTGAATTTGAACAAAAACAACTTTGCTTAGACCAAGAAATATCATATGGAAAATCAATAATAAATCTTAGCGCAGTAAATGCATAATAATAAAAATAATTCAGGAAATTATGCTTAAGGGGAGATTTAATAAGCATAATTTCCTATTTATATATGGAGGAATAGGAGTATGAGTAAATTACCAAAGGATTTTTTATGGGGAGGAGCTTTTGCAGCTCACCAATTTGAAGGTGGATGGAATGAAGGCGGAAAAGGGCCAAGTGTTGTAGACGTTTTAACAGCAGGTGCTCATGGAGTGCCAAGAGAAATAACACAAACAGTAGAAGAAGATAAATTTTATCCAAATCAAGTAGCTTCAGATTTTTATCATAGATATAAAGAAGATATAAAATTATTTGCTGGTATGGGGCTAAAATGTTTAAGAACTTCTATAGCATGGACTAGAATATTCCCAAATGGAGATGAACTTGAACCAAATGAAGAAGGGTTAAAATTCTATGATGATGTATTTGATGAATTATTAAAATACGGTATAGAACCAGTAATAACTTTATCTCACTTTGAGTTACCTCTTCATTTAGCGAGAGAATATGGTGGATTTAGAAGTCGTAAAGTAGTAGATTGTTTTGAAAGATTCGCAAAAGTTTGCTTTGAAAGATATAAAAATAAAGTTAAGTATTGGATGACATTTAATGAAATAAATAACCAAATGGATACAGGAAATCCACTATTCTTCTGGACAAATTCAGGAGTAGTTGTTGAAGAAGGAGAAGATCCAAAAGCTGTATTATATAAAGTTGCACATAATGAATTATTAGCAAGTGCAAAAGCAGTAATAGCAGGAAAAGAAATAAACCCAGAATTCAAAATAGGTTGCATGGTATCACATGTGCCAATTTATCCATACTCTTGTAATCCAGATGATGTTATGGCAGCAGAAGAGGCAATGCGTCAAAGATACTTCTTTGCAGATGTTCATTGTAGAGGTCATTACCCAAGCTATGCATTAAAAGAGTTTGAAAGAGAAGGTTATGATATAGGAATGGAAGAAGGGGATGCAGAAATCCTTGCTAAAGGAACTGTAGACTATGTCGGATTTAGTTATTATATGTCTACAACTGTTAAATCAGATGTTCACAATGAAAATACAGGAGATATTGTAAATGGGGCTTTATCAAATGGGGTAGAAAATCCATATATAGAATCAAGTGATTGGGGATGGGCAATAGACCCAGTTGGCTTAAGATACGCTTTAAACCGTTTCTATGATAGATATGAATTACCATTATTCATAGTTGAAAATGGATTTGGAGCAGGGGATAAAGTATCAGAAGATGGTAAAATACACGATCAATACCGTATAGATTATCTTAAAAAACATATCGAGCAAATGGAATTAGCAGTTAACTACGACGGTGTAGATTTAATGGGATATACTCCATGGGGAATAATGGACTTAGTTTCATTTACAACAGGTGAAATGAAAAAAAGATACGGTATGATTTATGTAGATAGAGATAACGAAGGAAACGGAACTATGGAGAGAAGTTGTAAAGATTCATACTACTGGTACAAACAAGTTATCAAGTCACAAGGGGAAGATTTAGAATTTGAACCAGAAAAAGAAGAAGTTTTCGCATAAATAAAAATAATAGATAAAAAAAATACAATAATTAATAACTATATTCTAAGTATT
>NZ_JADPET010000045.1 GCF_015667935.1 Clostridium sp. 1001270J_160509_D11
AACACAAGCTGATTTAGAAAGTGCTAGTGATGAATTTGTAAACATAGTAAAAGAACTTCGAGATGTCCAAGGTGTTGTATAGTAGTATTATTTCTTGAGAAAGGCACTTAAAAATCATACCATAATTTGGTCTATATATAAGTTTGTTATTTGTACATACTATAATCAGGATACTTTATTCTAAATAACTGTAGCTTATTTACACTACATCTTCTAAATAACTACAGTAGGTCAAAAGGAGAGCTATTATGCAAGATAAATGTACAAAACCATGCGTAGGATGTCAATGTCATAAAGGAAAAGACCCAAAAGTTAAAAAACATCAAGAACACGTAGATTTCGAGAAAAAATCTGAAGTAAACAATAGTTGGGTTTCTGTAATGCATCAAGATCCATCTACAGATGAACAATCTCATGTACAAGTCAATTACAGACAATATAAGTAAAATAGCTAACTTTGCACCAGATTTACTATAATAATCAATTAAGTTTTAGTCAGGAGAAATGCCAAACTCATTTATTTGGCATTTCTTTTGTTTATAACAATATGTTAAAAATTTTCTATACTATGTTAAAAAAATGTAAAATTAGGAGAAGAAAAAGGAATATCTGCTAATATACATAGTAAGATATATTGATATAAAAATATATCTAAGTAAAAAAATGAAAGGGGAATAGTAAATGGAAGCAAAAAGTCACTCGCATAGGAATAATTCAATAGGAGAAGAACCTCCTTCGTGTCAGAGTATAGAGACACACTCGAAAAATATCAACCTAAATGATTCAAACTGGTACAAAGTAAGCACAACAGAGACATTACACAGACTTAATTCAGACAAGAATGTGGGGTTAAGCGAAGAAGATGTATCTTTTAGAAGGAGTAAATACGGAAAAAACAACTTAACAGAGAGCAAAAAAGAAAGTAAATTGATGAGATTTTTAAAACAATTTAACAATAGCGTGATTTATATACTGTTAGTTGCAGGCGTATTAACTTTATTTATGGGACACATCTCGGACACAGTCGTAATAGGGATAGTAGTACTTGTAAATGCCTTAATAGGTTATATTCAAGAAAATAAAGCAGAAAGTGCAATTTCAAAAATAAAACAGATGTTAGTCGTAAATGCCACCGTTATTAGAAATAGTCAAAGATTAGATATAGACGCAGGGGATTTGGTACCAGGGGACATTGTCTATCTAGAAGCTGGGGATAATGTACCTGCTGACATAAGAATTTTGGAAGCTAATAATTTAAAAATCCAAGAATCTGTATTAACAGGTGAATCAGACTCAGTTCAAAAAGATAAACAAACTCTAATCGGAACACTTACAGTAGCAGACCAGACAAATATGGCATTTGCATCTACAAGCATAACAAATGGAGATATGATAGGAGTTGTAGTTGCGACTGGCGATTATACTCAAATAGGTAAAATAAATAAAAGTATCAACGATGTGAAACAAGAAAAAACACCTCTAATAATTTCAATAAATAATCTAGGAAAATATATATCTTATGCAATAGTATTAGTTGCAGTTTTACTTTTTGGGTTTGGCGTATTATTTGACATCTACGAGATTCCAACACTTTTATTGTCGATAGTGACGATGGTAGTTGGCTCTATTCCAGAAGGATTACCTGCTATAACATCAGTAATTCTTGCGATAGGTGTTCAAAATATGGCACGAAAAAACTCGATAGTAAAAAATCTACCTTCAGTTGAAACACTCGGTTCAGTAAATATCATAGCAACAGACAAAACAGGTACATTGACTAAAAATGAAATGACAATAAAAGATATAGTAACAAAACACCACAATTATATTGTTACAGGAGATGGATATTCTCCAGAAGGGGAAATATTCGAGAGTAAGGGGAAACAAGATTTATTAATTAATAAGTCTAGTGAAAAAATAAGTAGTAAATTAAAGATAGAAGGTGACTTGAAAAAGTTAATATTAATAGGTGCACTTGCAAATGATGCCAAACTAAATCAAGAAAATGACAAATGGGTTATAAATGGAGAACCTACAGACGGATGCTTTTTAACACTTTGTAAAAAGGCAAATTTAGACACATCAAATTTTATTGAAATAAACAAAATACCATTTGATTCTGACTTTAAATACATGGCTAAAATAGTTGATTTAGAAAATAGTAGGTATTTAGTTGTAAAAGGTGCCCCAGATAAATTAATCGACGTAATTAAAAAATCAAATAATAAATTTGATGATATATATTGGCAAAATGAAGTTAGCAAATTAGCTAAAAAGGGAAAACGTGTTGTAGCGGTAGCATATAAAAATCTATCTAAAGATATAACAAAGATACAACACGAATTATTAGATAATGATTTAAACTTAGTTGGTTTAGTGGGAATATTAGACCCGCCAAAAGAATCTGTTATTGATGCAATATTGCAAGCTAGAAATGCAGGCGTAAAAGTAAAGATGATAACAGGGGACCATCCAGAAACAGCCGTACAAATAGCTAGACAAATCAAATTGTCTGATGAAAATAGAGTTATAACAGGTAGTCAGCTCGATAAACTTACAGATAGTGAGCTAAACTCAGTTATAAAAGATTACGACATATTTGCTAGGGCAACGCCTGAAAACAAACTTAGAATAGTTAAAGCATATCAATCAAATAACTTAATAACAGCGATGACAGGCGACGGTGTAAATGATGCACCAGCATTAAAACAAGCCGACATTGGGATATCTATGGGAATCAAAGGTACAGACGTAGCTAAAGAATCTTCAGATATGGTTTTAGCAGATGACAATTTCTCAACAATAGTAGATGCTATAAAAGAAGGTAGACGAGTTTATGACAATATCAAAAAAACTATAAAGTTCTTATTGCCAACTAGTATAGCAGAAGGGTTGATAGTTTTAATAAGTATAATATTAAACAATCCACTTCCACTTGAGCCAGTTCAACTTTTATGGATAAACATGGTATCGGCCATAACTATATCATTTGCGTTTGTATTTGAACCAGCGGAAAATGATATTATGAATAAAAATCCTCGTAAAAAAAGCGATAGTATAATAAAATCACAAGATACAATAAGAATATTATATGTCGCTACTATGATTGCAGTATTAGGATTGATAATAAGCCAACACCTAACATCACTAGGAATATCACAAAACATAGTGAGTACAGTAACGCTTAATATAGTAGTTTTTTGTAAAATATTTTATCTTTTCAATATAAGAACAGACCACAGTGCAATATCAAAAAACTTATTTACAAATAAAGTTGCGTTCTTAGTCGTAGGTATACTTATATCATTGCAGATGGCGATTACCTATATGCCACAAATGCATATTATATTTAGAACTGCATCACTTCAAATTACAGATTGGTTATATCCTTTCTATTGCGGTTTGATATTGTTCTCAATAGTGGAGATTGAGAAGTTTTTGAGTAATACATTAAAAAAAGTTAGATAAACTTTTAAATAAAGATAATGTTTGTGGAAATTACAATTTATATGTAAAATGCTATCACGAAAAGTCTGTAATATTTTTTACAGGCTTTTTTAAATTCTAAGGAAATTAGATATTATCTGGTTTTTAGATAATGTATAATTTCCAAACTATTAACTTAAGCAACGGAATCTCCGATTCGTTGGCGCCATGAGCGAAGTGAATTTTAAGCAATGGACAAAGTCGTTGGCGCCATGAGCGAAGCGAATTTTTAAATTCTAAGGAAATTATAGAAGTATATATTTAATATAGAATCTACCAAGGTGATTTTAATATTTATTGTAATAAGATATAATATAAGGAAGTAAATACTAATATAGTAAATTATATAAAATAAGAAAGAGGTGAAAGTTTGCAAGCAGTGTTTAAAATGACAGACGAAAATAAGGTGTTTTACAAGACTTTAGTTGTATTATGTATTCCAATTATAATCCAAAACTTAATATCGACATTGGTAAATATGGTCGATACTGTTATGGTTGGAAGTTTGGGAGAAGTATCGGTGGCAGCGATAGGGATAGCTAACCAGTATTTCTTTTTATTTAATATGGCATTATCAGGTATTATAGGTGGGGCAGGAATTTTCATGGCCCAATTTTATGGAAAGGGAGACAAAGACAGTATAAAGAAAATAACAGGACTTAGTGTTATTGCAGCGCTAGTTTTAGGAATAGTATTTTTTATATTGGCAGTATTTTTCCCTAATTTAATAATAAACTTTTTCTCTCACGACCCACTAGTTGTCAAACAGGCCAGAGAGTATTTTTTAGTTATAGGATTTTGTTATCCAATTATGGCAGTTAGCTATATTTTTAGTATGGGATCTAGAAGTGTTAGAAATCCTCGTTTAGGAATGGTATGTAGCTCTATATCTCTTGTTATAAATATAGTTTTAAATTATGTCTTTATATTTGGACATTTTGGAGCTCCAGCTTTAGGCGTAAAAGGAGCTGCTGTTGCGACAGTTTCTGCAAGAATTGTTGAATTTATTTTATTAATATTATATGTATATTTTATAAAAGAAGATTATGAACTTAAATTCGGAATCGAAGATATAAAAGGCATAACAAAAGAACTTGCGACAAATGTAATTAAAAAGACTACACCAGTATTTTTAAACGATACATTCTGGGCATTTGGTAGCGTACTTTATTCAGTAGCATATGCAACTGCAGGTACGTCAGCTATGGCAGCTAGCCAAATCGCAAGTACAACAGGAAACTTCTTTATAATGACTGCTGTCTGTATAGCTATCGGTTCGTCAATAATGATGGGTAACGAACTAGGGGCAAACAACATAGATACAGCAATAAAATACTCTAAAAAATTCTCTGTATTAGTTACTATTGCGGGAATTTTATTCGGTGCATTATTAATAGCAGCGACTCCAATATTATTAAAATTATTCAGTGTTTCAGATAATTTAGCTCCAGATATCATAAAGATATTTAAAGTTATGGGAGTACTAATGGCGCTTAGAACGTTTAATACATTTATAGTAATAGGTGTGCTTAGAAGTGGTGGAGATACTAAATACTCATTATTCTTAGAAATGGGATGTATGTGGTTAGTTTCACTTCCAATAACATTCTTTGCTGCATACAAAGGAGTGCCAATTTATATTTTAGTTGCACTTACTTATACTGAAGAAGTTGCAAAATTCATATTCGGAGTGCCGAGAGCGATTTCTAAAAAGTGGGCGAGAAATATAGTAGATAATATTTAAATAAGTGTTGAAAATAATATAAATAATTTGATACATAATAAAAAGCAACTATAGATATATAAGTTATATCTAATAAGTTGCTTTTTTAATTCTAAGGAAATTTAATTCAAAAGATTAATTCCATCTAAAATCATTTTACTTGTAAGTTGTGCGATTTCTTCTGGTGACTCTTTTAGTCCATTCAGTAACCAAGAATCGATTATACCGATGCATCCATATAGTATAAAGTTATAAGAATATGTAAAATGTTCTTCTTTATTAAAATCAAATATATTGATGCATTTTTTAAAGACAATATCTAGTACAAGTTTTTTTAGTTTATTGATAAAAGTGATTTCGCCTGTATCACTTAAAAGCATTGTACAAAAATCAGCATTATCTTTTATAAGTTGAAGTATATCTCTAAGTAGAGGTTCTGGCGAATTTGTAAGATTATTTTCATAGTCAAGGGAGTGTTTGTCTAGTACGTCTTGGAGAGATATAAACAGTGAACTCTCTAATTGCTCAGATAAATCATAAATATCTTTATAATGTAGATAAAAAGTCCCTCTATTTAAATCTGTCAATTCGCAAAGTTCTTTAACAGTTATATCTTTAAGATCTTTTTTCTTTCTAAGTTGTATAAAACCATCTTGAAGTTGTTGTTTTGTTTTTCTTACCCTTCTATCAATTTTTTTCTCCATAACAAATCTCCTTTTATACCCAATTTTATATAATATGTTTATTTTAAGACAATAAGGTTTGTATATGTTGATATTTAAACATGTACGAGACTTATTGATTATTGAAATATAACTATGATGAAATTATAATTTATTTTGAAAAATAAATCAACACGATGTTAATTAAAAGGGGGGCAAATATATGAGGAAGTTTTATGAGGTGATTGTCAATCATAGAAAGACAGTAATCGTTGTGTTTTTCATCAGTGTGGTTATTTGTGCTCTTTGCGGGACTATGGTAAATGTAAATTACGATATGAATGACTACTTGCCAGATGGGACGCATAAACAGTTGCGCTTGATACTATGAATAAAGAGTATGATATGAGTATACCAAATGCCAGAGTTATGATATCAGATGTAAGCATTTCTGAAGCAATTGATATGAAGCAAAAGCTACTCGATATAGATGGCGTAGATGATGTAACTTGGTTAGATGATGTTGTAGATACTTATATACCTTTGGGAACACAAGATAAAGACGTTGTTGAAAATTATTATAAAGATAACAATGCGTTGTTTACAGTAACAGTAGATGAACAAACAAGACTAGAAACAGTAAATGCAATTAGAAAATTAATTGGAGATGAAAATTCAATGTCTGGTTCAGCAGTCAACACAGCAGTAGCGACACAGGCGACAAATAGCGAGATAAAGAAAATTATTCTTTTAGTATTGCCTATTTGTCTAGAAATTTTATGTATAACTTCACACTCATGGATAGAGCCGATATTGTTATTGGGGACAATTGGGGTAGCGATAATATTAAATAAAGGAACAAATTTAATGTTTGGAAGTATTTCATTTGTTACAAATGCAGCAGGTGGAGTATTACAACTAGCCGTATCTATGGACTATTCAATATTTTTATTACACCGATTTGAAGAAATGAGAGCACAAGGGCAAGAGCCAAAAGAAGCTATGATAAATGCTTTATGTAAATCGACAAGTTCGATTTTATCGAGTGGTCTTACAACAATAATTGGATTTGCAGCTCTTATACTTATGAGGTTTAAAATAGGTCCAGATATGGGGATTGCAATGGCAAAAGCTATAACATTGAGTTTAATTACAGTATTTGTATTATTCCCTGTTATACTACTTTATTTTTATCCATTGATTGATAAAACTAGACATAAATATATAGTGCCAGACTTTGAAAAATTCAGCAAAGTAGTGATGAAAGTTATGTTACCTGCAGTAATAGTATTTTTTATCTTGATAGTACCTTGTAATTTGGCACAAAAGATTAATTCATTTTCATACGGCTCATCTAAGCTATTTAGCGAAAATACACAAATAGGTAGAGATACTAAAAAGATTGACAGCATATTTGGAAAATCAAATAATTTAGTTTTGATGGTGCCAAAGGGAGATTTACAAAAGGAAACAGAGCTAAGCGATAAGTTGCATGAAATACCTGAACTATCTAGCATTATTTCATATGTAGATAGTTCAGGTGCTGAAGTTCCTATGATCAATACTTACTCTTGCGGGAGTATTGTTGTGGAAAATCTCAACTCATGGTGTTCTTAGCCAATTGGGACACTTATTAGGTAGGGGAACAGTTTTATCTACTATTATTGTATTATTTGTAATCCCAGGCATGTTGTATATTTTTGATACATTAATAAGAAAGACTACAGTGGGAGCAAATTTTTATGAGGGAAAACCAGAAAAAAAGAAGAGTGAAAAAAGAGAAATAAAAGAAGTAAAAGAAAGCTATTAAAAAAATATTCCCTATATAATAAAAAGACATCTTATTATATAGGGAAGTATATAAGGTTATAAAAATATGATTTATGTATATAATAAAAATTTATGTACGCAAGTTTTAAATTAATGTAATACTGTAACACCATTGAGCATGACTTTGCTCGCTAATTGGGCCATCTCTTGTGGTGATTCTTTAAGACCGCTATTTAGCCATGACTCGATTATACCTATACATCCATAAAGCATAAAGTTAAAGAAATAATCAAAAGTCTCTACCTTTTTAGGTTTACTAAATAGTTCTGTCCAATATTGAAAACATCCATCGCGGATTATGGTTTTTAATTTATTAAAAAATGTCATCTCACCAGTATTACTTAAAAGGCAAGTACAAAAATCGGAGTTTTCTTTTATGATTTCGAATGCTTTACACATAACGGTTTGTGGTGAAGTTTCGCCATCAACTGAATATGAATTTAAAGCCTCTTCGAATTTAAGAATAATTTCATTTTCCATTTGCTCTGATAAATCATATATATCTTTATAATGTAGATAAAAAGTACCTCTGTTTAGATCTGTCAATTCGCAAAGTTCTTTGACAGTGATATCTTTAATACTCTTACTTTTTCTAAGGTGGATAAAACCTTCTTGTAATTGTTGTTTTGTTTTTCTAATTCTTCTGTCAGTTTTTTTCTCCATAATACCCTCCTGAAAAATCAACACATTTAAAAAAAGTGTTGATTTGTATACAAAATAAAATAGTACTGTCTAAATTTAAACAAAATTAAAATCATTGATTATTGAAATTCAACTATTATGAAATTATAATGGATTTTATCATTTAAATCAACACGACGTTAATTAAGGAGGATAATTTATGAGAAAGCTTTATGAGAGTATAGTCAATCATAAAAAAACAGTAATAGTTGCATTTGTTATGGCTATGATTGTTTCTGCAGTTTGCAGTACTATGGTAAATGTCAATTACGACATAAATGATTATTTACCAGATGGGACAGCATCAACAGTGGCTCTTGATACTATGAATGAAGAATACGACATGAGTATCCCTAATGCAAGAGTTATGGTTTCCAATTTGACCGTTGCACAGGCACTTGAGATGAAACAAAAGTTATCAGAAATTGAAGGTGTAGAAGATGTAACTTGGTTAGATGATGTTGTAGATACGGATATACCATTAGAAACAGCTGATAAAGATACTGTAGAAAATTATTATAAAGATAATAAGGCATTATTTACAGTAACAATTAATGAACATACAAGAATTGAGACAGTAAACGCGATTAGAGATTTAATCGGTGACGACAATTCTATGGCAGGGGCAGCAATAAATACAGCTATTGCAGCACAAGCAACAAATAAAGAAGTAAAAAATATAATATTCTTAGTAATACCAATATGTTTAGCAGTTTTATTCTTAACTTCAAGTTCATGGATAGAACCTATATTATTACTAGGGTCAATAGGGGTAGCAATATTACTTAATAAAGGTAGTAACTTAATGTTTGGTACGATTTCATTCGTAACAAATGCAGCCGGTGGTGTACTTCAGTTGGCGGTATCGATGGACTACTCGATATTCTTATTACACCGTTTCCAAGAGATGAGAGAAGAAGGTCAAGCTCCAAAAGAGGCTATGATCAATGCTCTTTGTAAATCGACAGGTTCGATTTTATCAAGTGGACTTACAACAGTAATCGGGTTCGCAGCACTTATACTTATGAGATTTAAAATAGGTCCAGATATGGGTCTTGCAATGGCTAAAGCTATATTCTTAAGTTTAATAACAGTCTTTGTATTATTCCCAGTAGTATTACTATACTGTTATCCACTAATAGATAAAACAAAACATAAATCATTCTTACCTGACTTTGGTAAATTTGGACAATTTGTTACTAAACTTATGGTCCCAGCAGTATTAGTATTTGTATTATTCATAATACCTTGTAACTTAGGTCAAAAAGAGAACTTCTTCTCTTATGGATCATCACAAATATTCAGTACTGATACACAAATAGGTAGAGATACTAAAATAATAGAAGATACTTTTGGAAAATCAAACAACTTAGTTTTAATGGTTCCAAAAGGTGATTTAGAAAAAGAAACTGAATTAAGTAAAAAATTACACGATATGCCAGAGGTTACAAGCATACTTTCTTATGTAGATAATGCTGGGGCTGAGGTACCTATGGATTATGTAGATAATGAAACATTATCTAAATTAATATCAGACAACTACAGTAGATTAGTTCTTACAGTAGATGCTGATTTTGAAGGTGAAAAAACTTTCAACCTTATAGAAGAAATTCGTTCACTAGCTAAATCTTATTATGGAGATAAATATCTTTTAGTAGGTGAAAGTGCAAGTACTTACGATTTAATGGATACTATCACAAAAGACAACGATAGAGTAAATCTTATAGCAATAGGTGCAGTATTTGTAGTATTACTTCTTAGTATGAAATCAATAACTATACCAGTTATATTAGTATTAGCAATAGAAACTGCAATATGGATAAACTTATCAGTGCCATATTTCACAAATGACTTTGTGTTCTATATAGCATACTTAATAATAAGTTCTGTTCAATTGGGGGCGACAGTTGACTACGCGATACTTCTTACAAGTAGATATATGGAAGTTAGAGAGACAGCATCTAAAAAGAAAACTATAGTAGAAACTTTAAGATCTACAACAGTATCAATTATGACATCAGCATCAATACTTACTATTGCTGGTCTTCTACTATGGAAAATATCAACACACGGAATACTTAGCCAATTAGGACATTTATTAGCAAGAGGTACGGCATTATCAACATTAATAGTTCTATTTGTAATTCCGGGAATGTTATATATATTTGATGGATTAATCCAAAAAACAACAGTTGGAGTTAAATTCTTCAATAAAAAAGAAAAAGAATCATACGAAAAAGATGGTTATAAAGGTTTAGAGTTAGACTAAGGTTTTTACCTTAGTTTAACCTAAGATTAAAACGATAAATTTAGTTAATAAAAATAGATTTAAACTTGATAAAATAGGAGAGTGCGTTATATGAAAAATTACAATAAAATCGTTGCAGTTGCGATGGCTGGGGCAATATGTGGTTCTAGTGCATTTACATCAGTTTCATTAGCAGCTACAAAATCAAGTGAAAAGGAAGAAGTAATTTATGCAAATTTAAGTACTTCTGGTGAGATAGAAAAAATATATGCAGTAAACATATTTAAAGATAAAGATATAGTTGACTATGGAAATTACGATGAAGTAAAAAACATGACTTCAAGTGATGAAATAAAATATTCAAATGGAAAAATAACAATAGATAATTCTGGGGACGAATTATACTACCAAGGTATTATGAAATCAAATACTGAAATGCCATGGAATATAAAAGTAAAATATAAATTAGACGGAAAAGAATACAAAGCACAAGATCTTGCTGGTAAAAGCGGTAAATTAGAAATAACAATTTCTATAAAGAAAAACGAAAACTGCAAAAAGAACTTCTTTGAAAACTATGCACTACAAACAGTTCTTCAATTAGATACAAACTTATGTAAAAACATAGAAAGTGAAAGTGCTACTATGGCTAATGTAGGTGGTTTAAAACAACTTACTTATACAATATTACCAGGAAATGAAAAAGAAATAAAAATATCAACATATGTAACTGATTTTGAAATGAGTGGAATCCAAGTAAACGGAATAAACTTAAACTTAGGATTAGATACTGATTCTATAGATACATCAGCTTTAACTGATCAACTTACAACATTACAAGATGCAGTTTCTGAATTAGATAATGGTGCTAACGAATTAAACGACGGTGCTAATCAGTTAAACACTGGAGCAGTTTCTTTAGCAGATGGTATAAAAACTATACAAGATGGATTAAACCAATTAAACTCAAAATCATCAAGCTTAAATAGTGGTTCTAGTGAAGTATTAAGTGCATTAAAAACAATACAATCATCACTTAACAATGTATCAACTTCAGCAGATGATTTAAAACAATTATCAGCAGCATCTACTAGTATAAAAGGTGGAATAGACAGCTTAGTAGGAGGATTACAAACTGTAAACTCTAGTATAAACCAATACAACAGCAGTTTAGCAAATGCTGGATTAAGCAGTGGTGCAGAACTTGCACAAAAAAACCAAGCAGCTTTACAATCTTTAGGAATTACTAGCACTCAAAGAGCATTATACAGTGCTTATACTTCAGGTGGAAACCAAGCTGTAATAAGCAAATTAGCTCAATTATCTCAATCAGGTAATCAAGAAGCTTCAGCATTATATGCACAAGTAACAGCTGGTAATACAGCAGCAGTTACACAATATGTTCAAACAGCAGGTAAATTAATATCTGTAGAAACTTTATTAAAAGCAGATGCAACATATATATCAGGAAGTTCTCAACTTATAAGCGGAATAAGCGCACAAATGAGTACATCTTCTGGTCAAACAACTTTAATGAGTGGTGCATTATCATTACAAAGTAACTACAAAAAATTTGATGAAAGTATACAAGGTTTAGTTTCTTCATTAAATAACTTAATGGCAAACATGACTCAATTAAAAAGCGGAATAAACAAATTAACTGACAACTATGCAGTTTTAGATAGCGGAATAAAAGAATACACAGGAGCAGTAAGCAAAATAACTGATGGATATGGAAAAGTTTATCAAGGGGCTCTTGATTTAGTAAGCGGAACTAACAGCTTATACAAAGGAACAACTGAACTTACTGAAGGAACTGGTGAATTCAAAAAAGAAACATCAGATCTTGATAAAAAAGTAGATGATGAAGTAGAATCTATGATAGAAAGTTTTGCAGGTGGAGATTTTGAAGTAGAATCATTCGTATCTGACAAAAACACAGATGTAGATTCAGTACAATTCGTAATAAAAACTGAAGATATTAAAAAACAAGAAGTTAAAGCAGTAGAAGAAAAAACTGAAGAACTTAACTTCTGGCAAAAATTATTAAACTTATTCCGTAAATAGGTTTAATAACAAGATAAAAATTTAATAACTTTAATAATAAATTAAATAAACCTAATAAAAAAGCTCTTATAAGTAATGATACTTGTAAGAGCTTTTCTTATATAGGAAATTATATTATAAAGCAATTAAAATATTTGTATAACTTTAATGAGTTATAATTTTAATAAATGGTCTAAATTACTTTAATCTAGATTATTTTAGTCTAAATTATTTTATAGTTAAATAGTCACCATAAACATATCCTACTTTGTCAGTATTTCCGTCTTTATCTTTATATTGTACTTTGTACCAACCATCAGTAGCTTTACCTAATATAGTAATTGTATCGTTTGTATATAATACACCAACTTCTTTAGATTTAGTGTTAGCAGATTCTCTTATAAATACTGCATGAACAGCTACACCAGTTGCTGGATATTTAACTTCAGGAGTAGTAGGTGTATCAGTAGTAGATTTTACAGTAACATATTGAGCAGCTACATAGCCATAACCTTTATTATATTTTATTTTATACCAAGCGTTGTTAGTAGTTTTAGCAACTATTTCAACTTTAGCACCTTTTTTAACGCTACCTATTTGTTTAGAAGAAGTAGAAGCAGAAGCTCTTACTTTAAGGTTGTAGTTAGGAGTACCAGTTGCAGTATAAGCAGTTTCACCAGTAGTAGGAGTAGTTGCTGTACTAGAACCTACAGTAACATATTGAGCAGCTATATAGCCATAACCGTTATTGTATTTTATTTTATACCAAGCATTGTTAGTAGTTTTAGCAACTATTTCAACTTTAGCGCCTTTTTTAACGCTACCTATTTGTTTAGAAGAAGTAGAAGCAGCAGCTCTTACTTTTAAGTTGTATTTAGGAGTACCAGTAGCAGTATATTCAGTTTCGCCAGTAGTAGGAGTAGTTGGTGTACTAGAACCTATAGTAACATAAGAACCAGAAACATATCCGAAATCTTTATTGTATTTTATTTTATACCAACCATTAGAAGTTTTAGCTACTATGTCGACTTTAGCACCTTTCTTTAATGAGCCTAATTTATCATAAGAAGTACCGGCACCTTTTCTTACATTAAGGCTATTTTTAGTAGTACCAGTAGCAGTATAAGCTGTTTCAGTAGTTTCTTCTTGTGTAGTAGAAGTTTTTACATAAGAACCAGAGATATAACCATAACCTCCGTTATATTTTATTTTATACCAACCATTAGAAACTTTAGCAACTATATCTACTTTAGCATTTTTACCTAAAGTACCTAATTTAGTTGCTGAAGCAGATGGAAATTTTCTAACATTAAGACTTGTTGTTGTAGTTCCTGTAGCAGTGTATTCTGTTTCAGTTGTCGTTACATCAGAGTCTTTAACAGTTATATAATCTTTATAAGAATATCCATAACTATTTTTATATTTTATTTTGTACCAACCATTAGAAGATTTCGCAACGATATCTACTTTAGAACCTTTAGTTAAAATAGTTATTTTACCATAACTAGTACCAGGTCCTTTTCTTAAAAATACATTACTATTTACTGTACCAGTAGCAGTCATTGCTGTATCTTTTATTGTTGCAGCATAAACTACGTCTACAGAATTTAAGTTACTGTAATTTGGTAAAGTCGCTATTGACATGCTTCCAGCACAAACGATAGATGCTAGACCAGTTACCATTACTTTTTGAAAATTATTTTTCATATTAAATACCCCCAATAGTTTTTAATTTAGTCTTACGATTTGACGCATACTTTTAAATATTTTTCAAATTACTAATGTTGCTTTAAAATCTTTATTTAAGATTTCTTATTTTCTTTACAACAACTCCATTATAGCATCATAAGTGATTAATGATTAGAAAAAATATATATTGTAATCAAATAGTAATAAAATTAATAAATAGTAACAATTAGTAACAAAAATGCGAAATAAGATGTATTTTGTAGACAATATTGTAATCAAATAGTAATAAATAAAAAGAAGGAAGAAATTTGTCTACACAAATTTTTAAAGCTGTCATAAGATTGTCAGAAGTTTTTATTAAGATATAAATAGAAAATTAATTATAGAGGTGTAAATATGAGTATATTAAAAGCTGAAAATTTGATAAAAATATATGGTCAAGATGAAAATGAAGTAAAAGCATTAGACAATATAAGTTTAGAAGTAGAACAAGGAGAATTTGTTGCAATCGTTGGGAGTTCTGGTAGTGGTAAATCAACTCTTTTGAATATGTTAGGAGGCTTAGATAAGCTGACTAGTGGGGATGTATATATAAATAATAAGAAATTAGGCGATATGAAAGATGAAGAACTTACTATATTTAGACGAAGAAATATAGGATTTATATTTCAAAACTATAATTTAGTCCCAATTTTAAATGTATATGAAAATATAGTTTTACCGATTGAGTTAGATGGAGTTAAAATTGATGAAGCTTATATAGATTCAATAGTAAATACGCTTGGACTAAATCAAAAATTAACAAATATGCCGAATAATTTGTCGGGAGGACAACAACAGCGTGTTGCCATAGCTAGAGCAATTGCGACAAAACCAGCGATAATTTTGGCAGATGAGCCAACAGGAAACTTAGACAGCAAGACAGGAATGGATGTTATTGGCCTTTTGAAGATGACTAGTCAAAAATTCAACCAAACTATTGTTATGATCACTCATAATGAAGAAATCGCTCAACTTGCAGATAGGATTATAAGAATCGAAGATGGAAAGATTGCAAGAGGTGACGATTAATGAAATTTGAAAACAATAATAAAGAAATAATAAAAAAAATTACAAATAGGTCGCTTAAATCAAATAAAACTAGAAATATTTTTGTAATTATAGCGATAGTTTTGACAACTTTTATGTTGGCATGTGTTTTTACCTTGGGGATAAGTTTTAATAAAAATTATCAACTTATGAACCTAAGAGATGCAGGTAGCACAGCAAATGCTTGTTTAAATAATCCAACAGAAAAACAAATTTCACAAATCAAAGATTTAAATATAACAGATAGTATAGGAAAAGAGATTACAGTCGGAAATGTTAATTCAAATAAACTAAAAAATAATGATTCAAAAATATATCTTGAATATATAGACAAAGAAGCTTGGGAAAAACAAATTTCACCAGTAGTTGGAGATATAAAAGGTAATTATCCAGATAAAGAAAATGAAATTATGTTATCGCAATCTGTAATAGATTTATTAAAATTAAAAGATATAAAGCCGGGTGATAAAGTAATATTAAACTGCAATATAAATAAAAAGACAGAATCGATAGAATTTGTAGTAAGCGGTACTTATACAGATTATTCAATGGAAAAAAGAAATGATATAGATAAATTATCATATGTCTCAAATAAATTTGTTAAAAAACATAACTTATCATTAGAAAAAAACGGAATACTTACTATTGATATAAAGGACAGCAAAAAAGAGAATGCAGAAAATATATTAAAATCAGGTGTAGATTTAAATAAAAACCAATCATTTGTAACTTTATATGAACAATCAAATTCTGAAGAAAATGCTAAAATTACGTCTTTAGCTATAGTAGTAATAGTCAGCTTTTTTATGATTTTAAGCGGATATTTATTAATTTACAATATATTATATATTGCTATAACAAAAGATATACAATTTTATGGAATGTTAAAAACAATAGGTGCATCACCAAAACAAATTAAAAAAATTGTAAAAGGACAGGGCTTGAGACTTTCATTAATAGGAATTCCAATAGGTATAATCTTAGCAGTAATAGTATCATTTTTAATAGTACCGTCAGTATTAGAGGGATTTAGTGCAGGGACTTATTACGCAGATATGTTGCCAACAAAGGCACATTTTACACCAGTAGTATTTATAGGAACAATACTATTTTCACTACTTACAGTTTGGATAAGTTGTATAAAACCAGCTAAAATAGCGAGCAAAATTTCTCCAACAGAAGCGCTTAACTATACGGGCAAAAAAAGTAAAAAACAAAAGAAAGACAGAAAATCTACTAATGGTGGCAAGTTGTATAAGATGGCTTGGTATAATGTATTTAGAGACAAAAAGCGAGCTTTATTAGTATTTTTATCATTATTTGTAGGTATAATTACTTACTTAAGTGTAAATACATTTACAAGCAGTTTAGGTTTAGAAAATTATCTTAGAGAATACTATCCACATGATTTTGAAATAGTAGATTTAAATTCAAAGAGTAGTGATAAATTAGACAAAACTATTGATGAAATCAAAAATATAGAAGGGGTTACATCAGTAAATGCAGTAAAATTTGATAGATTAAAAATGGATTTTAATAAAAATGTGATTATGCCTGCTTTAGAAAATTCATATAAATTATATGGAGATCCTGATACTTATAAGCAAAATTTAAATAAATATATACAAAAAATAGAGAAAAATCCATCTAAACTAGAAACTGCAACTGCATTTATAGATAAAGATACTATAGAAAAAATAAATAAAGCAGAAGGCGGAAAAATAGACACAAAAGCATTTAATGAAGGTAAATTAATACTTGTGGATAACTTTTTCTATGACAATAATAAAAACTACGACTTTTCAGATGAAAAATTGACATTTAGAAATAATAAAAATGAAAAAATAATTTCGGCAAATATACAACTATTATCAAGCAATAAAGGTATAGTAAAGTTTATCGAGGATAATGAAGTTGGAGTACCATATATATATATGAGCGAATCTCTTATAAATAAATTTAAAAATGATAAAATGACGCTTTTGGCGACAATAGACTGCAAAAAAGAATATAGCAAGATTATAAAAAAGAAATTAGAAGATACAAAATACAGCACATATGTAAATGCAAAAATAGATGGAGCTGAAAACTTTACACAAAGTAAAATTATGATGAATGTAGTAGGCGGGGGAGTATCATTGATATTTATATTTATAGGCTTGCTTAATTTTATCAACGTCATGGTCACAAATGTCAGTACAAGACTTAGAGAACTTGCTATAATGGAAAGTGTAGGAATGACGAAAAAACAAATTAAAAAAATGCTTACATTTGAAGGATTATATTATGCACTAATAACATTGTGCATGATATTTACACTCGGCATAGGAATAATATATATAATAGCTATGTTGACGGCAAACTTAGCTGATTATGCCAAATTTATTTTCCCAACGAGTCAATTGATTTTTTTAGTCATAATTATAATTTTAGTTTGCACAATAACACCGGGCATAGTATATAAATACAGCTCAAATAAAAGTGTTATAGAAAGACTAAGAGAAATAAATAACTAAAATATGCTGTGGCTTGTAATAATATATTTATTACAAGCCTTAGTTTGCTGTATTAGGAGGGTTTTATGAGAAATATTTTAATTATTGAAGACGACAAAATCTTAAATAAAGGAGTTGCATTTGCTTTAAAAAAAGAGGGGTATAATGTTATAAGTGCATATACAAAACAAGAAGGCAAAACAGCAGTAGATAATAATGAAATTGATTTTTTATTATTAGATATTACCTTACCAGATGGTAGTGGGCTTGATTTATGTAAAGAAATAAAAACAAAAATAAACTTTCCAATTGTATTTTTTACAGCAAATGATACAGAAGAAGATATGATAAAGGGATTTGAATGTGGTTGTGATGATTATATATCAAAGCCATTTTCAGTAGAAGTTTTAAAATTTAAAATAAATGCTATATTAAAAAGAAGTGATATAGTAGAGAAAAAAATATTTATATATAGAGATTTAAAGATGGATTATGATGCAAAGAGAGTTTATAAAAATGATAAAGAAGTTAAATTAAGTGCTACGGAATATAAATTACTTGAGATTCTTTGTAAAAATAAAGGTAGAGCAATGACAAAACAAATACTATTAGATAAACTTTGGGACTATAATGGAAATTATGTAGATGACAACACATTATCAGTAAATATAAGAAGACTGCGCAGAAAGATTGAAGACGACCCTAAAAACCCACAATATATAATTACTTTATTTGGGATAGGGTATATAATCGGAGAATAAATTATGATAAGAAAATCAAAAATTAATAATGAATGTAACTGTTCAAAAGAAAGAACAGGAAAAGTTCTTCAATCAATAGGAGAAAAAGAA
>NZ_JADPET010000046.1 GCF_015667935.1 Clostridium sp. 1001270J_160509_D11
TTATATCTATATATATCCCTTATTTTTTAAAAATATAATTTATTATTTCTACGCTTTATATATAGAGTTTCCTTCTTTGAAAGTTTCTAATACTTTTATGTTTCTTATATCGTCTACGTCGACTTTTAATGGATTTTTATCAAGTATTACTAAGTCGGCTAATTTATTTTCTTTTATTGTTCCTTTTATATCTTCTTCAAAATATTGATAAGCTGCGTTTTTTGTAACTGCTTCTATAGCAGCAAGTACTGGTATTCTTTGATCTTCACCTAATACTGTGTTGTCTTTCATTTTTCTGTTACAAGCTATCCATATAGTTTCAAGCATGTTTGGCTCGATAACTGGAGCGTCTTGGTGGAATGTAAATTTAATTCCTAAATCTAATGCTGCTTTTGCAGGAGATATTTGGCTCGCTCTTTGCAGTCCGAAGTTTTGAACGTGGATGTTGCCCCAATGGTAAACGTGAGCCACGAAGAATGATGGTATCATTCCTAGTTTTTTAACTTCTGGCAATTGATCAAGCCCCATAAGTTGAGCATGTACTATAACTGGTCTTATATCATTATCTGTATTTAAGTTTTCTTTTGCTTTTTTATATTGTTCTAAATATTGAGCAACAGCTGCATCTCCATTACAGTGAGCTAATATTTGCATATTTTCTTTTAATGCTATTTCAATTAAGCTTTCTAATTCTTCTCCACTCATAACTGGATAAGCTCTGTATCCTTCTTCACCTTGATAGTCAGTTCTCATATAAGCAGTTCTAGCTTGTGGTGAACCATCTAGGAAAGTTTTGAATCCTCCTATTTTAAGGTGGTTATTGTATTTATTTATGCATCCTTGAAGTTTCGCAAAGATTTTTTCTCTTTCTCTTATATCTACATATGCTATGTAGTCTATTTTCATCATCTTCGCATGTGCCATATATCCTAGTAAGTCTGCTAATAGAGGAACTACCATACCTTCTTGCATTGTTGTTATTCCGTAAGATGCATAGTCATCTTGTGCCTTAAGCACTGCTTTCATAAGGTCTTCTGTTGATGCCATTGGAACTCTTTGAACGTTGTTTATAAATGCATTTTCTTCAAGGTATCCGTTAAGTTTGCCATTTTCTTTAAATATTACTCCACCTTCTGGGTCTGGAGTGTCTATTGTTATTCCTAATTCCTTCATCCCAAGAGAGTTAACAAGTCCGTTGTGTCCAGATTTATTTGATATTATAAGTGGATTGTTTGGCACAACTTCATCTAAAAAATCTATTCTCGGGTAAGTTTTCTCTGCTAATGTGTTGTAGTCAAAGTTATTCGCACTTATCCACACACCTTCTGGAACGTTGTTTTTTTCTATAAAAGTTTTTATTCTATTTGCTATATCTTCAAAATCAACTGCATCTTCTAGTGATACTTGTAATTTGCTGTTTGCATATCCGAAGAAGTGACTGTGTGCATCTATAAATGATGGCATTAAAGTCTTTCCTTCTAAGTCTATCATCTCAGCATCTTCATTTTGATTTGTAAGTTCTTCTTTTTTTCCTACTGCTTTAATTTTTCCGTCTTCTACTAAAACAGCTTCTGCATATAATTCATCTTCAAGAGTTAATATATCTCCATTGTAAAAAAGTTTTTTTGTCATAATTAAACCCTTTCTGTTTTTTCATAATCCCGTATGTTTTATTTTTAACATTTTTATTTATTAAAATGTATTTTATCAAAATTTTATGAACTACTTTTTAATCATTGTAGTAAAAAAAACTATTTATATTATACACCACAAGCAGTTTGTTCTAAACATTATAATTTCCTTAGAATTAAAAAAATGAATTTCGAAAATCGAAATCCATTTCATATATTAAACTTAAATTATTAAACTCTAACTACATATCCTTCTTTACGAGGTGCTGCTGGTTTTGGTTCGTCTTTTGCATATCCTAATATACAGTGGCCAACTCCTATGTAATCTCCTTCTACGCCCCATTTTTTAAGAAGTGCCTTACCTTCTTCACTTTCAAATTCTTCTTTTGCTCTGTGAATCCAACAAGAACCTACTCCTAATCCATAAGCTGCGTTCATTAAGTTGCCCATTACTAAGCTTCCATCTTCTACGCATGTTGGCATATTTTTGTCTGCTAGCACAACAACTACTGTTGGTGCTCCATAAAATGGATCCATGTCTTCTTTTCCAAATACTTTAGCGTTCATTTTTGATAATTGTGCTATAGTTTCTTTATCTTGAACTACTATCATTTTTGGAGACTGTCTTCCCATTCCTGTTGCAGCATATTCACCTGCTTCTAATATTTTATTTAGTTCTTCATCTTTTATTTGTTCATCTTTATATGAACGAACACTTCTTCTTCCTTTTAATGCTTCAAATAAATCCATTTGAATTCCCCCTTGTAATATTTGTCATATATATTATAGCATTTTTTATTTAGCCAAAGTAAATATTAGTATTTTTTCTAACTTTTATTATTTATTATCTACTAAAATATATTTAGTTTGAACTTATTTATTTATTTATGCTAAGAACTCCACAATCCTCTTGAATTATAGAACTGTTGTAGAAGTTTTCAATAACTTTAACTAAGTAATATGTATCTTTTATTCCACCTGTTTCATATGATGAATGCATAGCAAGTTGTGCTAGTCCAATATCTACACTATTTAGTGATACTTGTGAATTTGAAATATTTCCAAGTGTTGAACCTCCTGCCATATCTGATCTATTCGTAAATACTTTATAAGGTACATCAACTTCTTCACATAGACTTTTAAATATAGCTGCTGATACTGAATCAGTAGTGTATTTTTGGTTTGCATTGAATTTTATAACGATTCCTTCATTCATATACGGTCTATTTGTTGGGTCTGACTTTTGCGCATAATTAGGATGAACTGCATGTGCATTATCAGCAGATATCATAAAGCTGTTTGCTGTTGCTTTATAAAAATCTTGCTCATCTCTTCCCATAGTGTTGTTGATTCTTTTTAATGTGTCTGATAAGAAAGTCGACTCTGCACCTTGTTTTGTAAGACTTCCCACTTCTTCATTATCAAATACAACACATACCTGTACTGTATCTTTGTTTTCTCCAGCTAAGAATCCTTTTAATGATGAAAAAGCACATTGAAGGTCGTCTAACTTTGGTGAAGATATAAACTCTTCATCAGCACCCCATATACTCCCGCTCATTCTGTTATAAAGGAATAAGTCACTACCTAAGATATCTTTTTCACATACGCCTGCATTTTGTGCAACTAATGACATTAGTCTTCCTTTTGCATTTATATCTCCAAACAACGGCAACATATCGTTTTGAGCATTGTATTTATATCCATCATTTATATTTCTATTAAAGTGTATTGCTAAATTAGGGATAATAACTAAATCTCTATCTATATTAACTAATTTAGATACAAACTTATTTCCCTCTCTTACGACGATTTTACCTGCTACTGAAAGTGGTCTATCAAACCAAGTTGAAAATATCATCCCACCGTATTTTTCAACATTAAGTTTAACCATTTTTTTATCAACTTCAATTTCATGGTTTTCTTTTATTTTGAAAGTAGGCGAATCACTGTGGCTCGATACTATATTAAATCCTTTAAAGTCTTTATTTGGAATTTTGAATGCTATTAATGACGAATTATTTCTAATTACATAGTATTTTCCGCCTTCTTTAATCGTCCAATTTTTGCCTTCTACAACTTCACAAAATCCATTTTCATCTAAGATCTGTTTCATGTTATCTATTGCGTGGTAACAGCTTGGGCTGTTTTTTATAAAATTTAATAATTCATTAGATATTTGTTTAAACATTTTTGATGTCTCCTATACTGTACTAATTTTATATTTTTTAATGTATTTCTTTTTAAGATATATTATAATAAATAATATTATAATATTTGGAGGAATACATTATATATGCAAAGTAAAAATAAAAAACTTTTATTTAAAAAATCTATATATTACTTGGTTGGGTTTGCACCGCTGATTATAACTCTTTTTATATATACTTATATTCCAGAGCAAGTTCCCTCCCATTACACAACTGTAGGAGAAATTGCAAACTGGGACCATAAAGGAAAAGTACTAATAATTCCATTTTTACTAGCGGCTTTTACTTATTTTAAACCTAGGGTATTTGTTGAAAAATTTGAATCACAATCAGAAAAAAACGTAAGCGATGCTGCAACTATGTTATTCCTTATATCGATAAATCTTTTGAGCATGCTCGAATTATTTATTTCACTTAAAGGAGAAGATTTTTTATCTAAATTCAATTTTTATAATTTGCTGAGCTGTATAATATGTTTTATTTTTATATTTTTAGGATATATTTTCTCAAATTGTACTCGTAACTCAACATTTTCTATTAAAATACCTGTGTATTTTATGGATAATGAAATTTGGGCAAAAATCCACCAAAATTTAGGTTCATATTGGATGTCTAGTAGTATAGTTTTTCTTCCTCTAGGCATAATATGTGGCAATCATTATATATTGTGTTTATTAATTTTAGAAATAATTTTAATAATATTATTGCCTGTAACTATTACTTATTTTTATATTAAAAATCATAAAAAAGTAAAAAATAATTAATCTTTTATTATTATGCCTAAAAGTTTTGATATATCTATCGCTTGATATGTATTTAATTTACAACCTTTTAGGTTATCTAAATTAAAAGATACACCTTGTATATTTGAAGTGGAAAAATCTATACCTTTTAATTTAGTATTAAATATTTCGCTGTTTGACAAATTACAATTATCAAACTTTACTTTTTTTAATTTACATTCATTTAATACACTTGAAATAAGCTGGCTTTCTTTAAATGCCGCTTCTTCTAGTTTTGAAAAACTCAAATTTAAATAATCGCACTTTGAGTTTATTATTTGTATGTATTTTAGGCTGCAATCAACCATATTCACACCTGTCATCTTGCAGTCTTTAAATATTACTCTGTGTATTGACGAATCTGTAAAATCCACATTCGATAAATCACATTTTTCAAAAATCACATTTGTAAAATCTGATTTTATCATTTTTGATTCTGCAAATACCATTTTATTAAATCTACAATCTTTAAAATCAAGCGACTTTTCATCAAGAAATACTGCCTCATCTTCAAATAATCCACTTATAATATCATCTATGTAAAAAACGCTTTTTTCGTCATAATTAACTTCTGGTTGTATCATATAAAACACCTTCTTTTATATATTTTATAGTATAGAAAAAGTGTAAATTTATATATATAAACCTACACTTTTGTATATAAATTAAACTATCTCTAAAAGATCAGTCATTTTATCTATTATATAAGTAGCCCCAGCTTCTTGTAATTCGTCTTTGTTTCCATATCCGAATAAAACACCTACTGAGTCCATTTCTAATTGTTTTGCTCCTAATATGTCGTACTCTCTGTCCCCAACCATAAGCACGTTTGCTCCTGGATTTTCTCCTATATTTTCTAGTGAGAAAGATATAACTTCTACTTTTTTACAACGAGTTTCATCTAAGTTACTTCCACCTATAAAATCGAAGTATTTGTCTAAACCGTAGTGTTTTAGTATTTGTTCACAATATACCATTGGTTTTGAAGATGCTAATACTATTTTCTTTCCTCTATTTCTTATTTCTTGTAGAGTTTCTTCCACACCTTCATATACTTCGTTTTCTAGCATACCTCCAGCAACATAATATTCTCTATATTTTTTTATTGCTAGTTGTATTTGTTCTTCGTCATCACCTACATATTCTCTGAAAGTCTCTGTTAATGATGGACCTATATGTCTTTTTAATGACTCTGCATCTTTTTCTATCCCAAAATGTCTAAGGGCTGTCTTCATAGAGTTAGTTATACCTCTATCAGAAGCAGTTATTGTTCCGTCTAAATCGAATGCTATTATGTCGTAATTCTTCTTCATATCTATCTCCCAATTTTTTATTTTACCAAGCGGTAATTTTATATTATTTAATATAATTAATAAATAATTTTTATTTAGATATATTTTACACCAATAATATATTTATTCAAAGACTTATAATATAATTTTTCTCTAAAACTAATAGAAGGCTGTATCATAAAGATACAACCTTCCCCGCACAAAACATATTCACTTTCCCCAAAATGAAATTTTAAAACAATAACAAAATAAATAAAACTATTATAATATAACCAATTACAATTTGACTAATTTTTCTATTTTTTCTATACTTATATAGTAAACTATGGAGTTACTCCATAGTCAACCTGATTTTACAAATATTTTTAAATAATTAGTAGGAGACATTCAAATGAAAGATTTAACTTTTAATATAAGTGAGACTTCACAAATTACAGGTCTATCTATCGATACATTGAGATATTACGATAAAATATGTTTGATACAATCTAAAAAAAATCCAAATAATCGCTATAGGTATTATACTATTGCAGATATCTCAATAATTAATCATATTAAAACTTTGCGTGATTTAGACTTATCTATAAACGATATTAAATCACTACTACATTCAGATATTGAGGTTCAACAGACAATTCTTAAACATCACCACAAAGTACTATTAGAAAAAATAGCCTCAATAAAAAAGATAGAAAAAGTTTTTAAAGATACTTTACAAGAAGTAAATTCTAGTAACTTAATGATCAATGTTCCCTTAGTAAAAACATATAAAACGAGATATTTCAAAAAAATAAAAAATTCAGTCAAAGAAAATCAATGCTGTATTTCAAAGAAAAACTTATTAGATACTTCTCATAATTTCTTAGAAGTTATAGATAAATTTGTATTTGCATTTTATGGAAAGGAATTTGATTCTTTGGGGCTGTTTGACTTTTTTGAGCTAGGCAAAATTTCAAACGACCAAGATTATTATACAGAAATTACACCTGAAGAATTTGAGTTAAATAAAGATTTACACGATATATTGATTATTCCCGAATCGAGTTATATAGAAACTATAACAAAATTATCTAAATATACTTTTGATGAATATTTTGAAAACCTTATCGACTGGATAAACTTTAAAAATCTAAATCCTATCTATCCTGGATTCATAAAATATCTAGATACTTCACTTTATTTTGTAAATGAAGGCGAATGTCTAATAAAATTCCAAATTCCATTTATCCACAAAACATACGAATAAAACATGGTGAGTTTTCTTGCCATGTTTTTTACAAAAAAATAGCAACCATTTGGGCATGGTCGCTATAAAATCTGTCTTATACTTCCGTAGTATAAGACGGGGTCGTTATTGTTTTAAAAATTCTAACTTTGGGGAAAGTAGAATATGAATTAAGTTAGAAAAAATTTACAGAATAGTTAACTGTCATAAACTCACCACTAGTTTAATGACAATACTTAAGTTGTTCAAACATAAATTTTGTAACTTAATTTTCTATGTATTCATTATAGTATGTGTATATAATATTTGTCAATTGTATTTTTACATTTTTTTACTTTATTTCATTATTTTGTTCTTTTATATCCAAACTATAGATTAACTCCATAGTTTTTATCGTTTGAAAACATCCTTTTACATATTTTAATTTAAATATATTAAAAGCGGTATAACAAAGTTTTGTTATACCGCTAATTCACTAAATTAAATTTATAAGTTAATCAATTATTTTTATCAATTATGTTTTTATAACGAAATTTCGTCTTATAAAACTCTTCTTCCGTTTACAAAAGTTCTTTTAAAATAGCTACTATTGAAGTTATCAATAACTATTTTCTTTTGGCTGTAAGATGCATGTATCATTTGTCCATTTCCTATGTATAATCCAACATGTGAAACTTGTCCATTATTTGCTCCATTAGTATCAAAGAATACTAAATCTCCAGCTCTTAAGTTGTTTCTACTTACATATGTTCCATATTTACTTTGTGCACTTGATGTTCTTGGAAGTATTATACCAGCTTTATTTTTAAATACATAGTATGTAAATCCTGAACAGTCGAAACTGTTTGGCCCTTGAGCACCCCATACATATGGTTTACCTAATAAAGTTTTTGCATATGCTATTACAGAACTAGCACTTGCTGATACAGAGTTGTTGCTTCCACTGTTGCTAGTTGAACCACTTGGAACTGTACTTTGTAAATATGAACTACTTACATATCCAGCTTGTCCTTTGTAGTTTATTTTTGCCCATCCATTAGATGTAGATAATACTGTTACTTTTTCTTTATAATCTAATGAACCTATTTTAGAATAGCTTGTTCCAGCTCCACTTCTAACATTAAGTCCTGATGTTGCATTTACATATTTAACAGTAGTTGTTGTACTACTATTATTATTTTCACTAGTTGTACCACCTGGTACTGTAGTTTGTAAGTATGAACTACTTACATATCCAGTTTGACCATTGTAGTTTATTTTTGCCCATCCATTAGATGTAGATAACACTGTTACTTTTTCTTTGTATTCAAGTGTACCTAATTTAGAATAAGTTGTTCCAGCTCCACTTCTAACGTTAAGCCCTGATGTTGAATTTACATATTGAGTAGTACCTTGGCTTGTTGATATACCAGTCGATGTACTTTTTGTTAAATAATCTCCATGTACATATCCTGTAACTCCATTATATTTTACTTTTGCCCAACTTCCTGATTCGCTTATGTACTCTACTTGTTGTCCTTTTTGTAATGAGCCAATTATGCTATGACTAGTCGATGGCCCTGATCTAAAATTTAGTGATGAAGCCGTAACAGTTCTCATATCAGTAGCAGCATCTACATGTGATACATTCATCAATGGTAAAGCTACTGATGCCATCATAGCAGTTGCTACAATGTAATTTTTGTTTATACTCATACTCTTCTCTCCTAATATCTTTTTATGGATATATCATTTCATATATTTTATCTATCTTTGAAAATATACCCATTTTTCTATTTTACATTATTTAACTAAGTTTTGTCAAAGTTTATCGTTTTTTGTCATTTAGTTATATTTACCAAATCCTAAAAATCACCCATCTTGACACTTTATCAATAGCTTGTATTATTAAATTAAGATTTATTATTTTAGAAAGGATTTTTAATATGGAAAACGTAAAACATGAAATTCCTCCAATTTACAACCAAAATTCTAAAATATTGATTTTAGGCTCTTTCCCATCAGTAAAATCTAGAGAAAGTCAATTTTTCTATCATCACCCACAAAATAGATTTTGGAAGGTTTTATCATCAGTATTAGATAAAGATACACCTATTACTATAGATGAAAAGAAAGATTTTTTATTAGATAATAATATTGCTCTTTGGGATGTTATTGCGAGTTGTGATATTGAAGGTTCTAGTGATAGCAGTATAAAAAATGTAGTTGCCAATGATTTAAACAAAATTATAGATACTTGCGATATAAAACAGATATTTTGTAATGGTGGAAAGTCATTTGAGCTTTATAAAAAGTATTGTGAAAAAAATACAAACTTAAAAGCTATTAAGCTTCCTTCTACTAGCCCTGCAAATGCTAGATTTTCACTTGAAAAATTAGTTGAAGATTGGAAAGTTATACAAGATTATATTTAAGTTTTATAAAATATTATTTAAAATACTATTAAATATAATATTTGTATTTCATAAAATAAATATAATTTACTATATAGCATAAATTATTATTTGAAGTAAAACCTATGCTATGGTATTATATAATTTCGAATACTCAAATTTTAGGAGGACCTTATAATGGAAAATTTACCAAATTGCCCAAAATGCAATTCTGAATACACTTATGAAGATGGATCACTTTTAGTTTGCCCAGAATGTGCTCACGAGTGGAATCCAAGTGCTCAAGAAGAAGAAAACGTAATAAAAGACGTTAACGGAAACGTTTTAAACGACGGAGACTCTGTAACAGTTGTTAAAGACTTAAAAGTTAAAGGAGCTTCTTCTTCAATAAAAATAGGAACTAAAGTTAAAAACATAAGATTAGTTCCAGATGCTGCTGACGGACATGATATAGAATGTAAAATAGATGGTTTCGGAGCTATGAAACTTAAATCTTCAGTAGTAAAAAAAGCTTAATTAACTAAAGTCAGCAAATATGCTGGCTTTTTTAATTTTAAGCAACGGAATCTTTGATTCGTTGGCGATATGAACAAAGTGAATTTTAAGCAACGGAATCTTTGATTCGTTGGCGATATGAACGAAGTGAATTTTAAGCAACGGAATCTTTGATTCGTTGGCGATATGAACGAAGTGAATTTTAAGCAACGGAATCTTTGATTCGTTGGCGATATGAACGAAGTGAATTTTAAGCAACGGAATCTTTGATTCGTTGGCGATATGAACAAAGTGAATTTTTTTATACGGTAATAACAATTTCGAAATTGTTAAATTTTTAATTTATAGTATAATTGAAATATATTATCTATTTAGAGGCTGTCTTTATTTGGGGTTATTTAAAAACTATAATGCTCTGAGGTTGGGAAAATTTTATATCCTTGGAGGAAAACTTATGTGGTATGTTAATTTTAGAAAAACAAAATGCAAGAGCTGTTATGCTTGTGCTCGTGTGTGTCCTGTCAATGCAATTAAATTTAAAAATGAGCAAGCACAGATTTTAAAAGAAAGATGCATTGTATGCAATGAGTGTTCTAAGGCTTGTTCTCAAAAGAAATCAATATTAAAATCTGAAGTATCAAAAATCAAGTTATTCTTAAAGAATAAAAATAAAATCGCTGTTTCTATAGCACCTAGCTTTGTATCTATATTCGGCGAAAACAGTCACAAAATCCCCACTGCATTAAAAAAGCTGGGATTTACATATGTTGAAGAAACTGTAATTGCAACTAATCCTGTATTAGAAGAATATAATAAGTATGCAGATTTAGATGATGGTCAAAATTATTTTACTAGTTTTTGTCCGACTATAAATAACTTAATCGAAAAGCACTTTCCCCAATTTACAAAAAACCTAATCCCTATCGTATCTCCTTTTTTATGTCATACTAGACTTATGAAAAGTAAATACCATACCGACACAAAAGTTGTATTTATAGGACCTTGTCTTGCTAAAAAAGATGAAGGCTCTACTGATATAAGTGTAGATGCTGTGTTGACTTTTGCCGAGCTAGAAAAATGGCTAAAAAACGAAAATATAAATTTGGACGAACTTGAAGAAAGTGAATTCGATGTTATTTGCAAAGATAGATTGTTATTTCCGCTAGTTGGACAGACAACACGCATTATAAATGATAAAAATCCAGTAAAAAAAGTTATAACTGTAGAAGGTATAAGCGATTGTATAGATATACTCCACGCTTTGGAGGAAGGTCGTTTTACTAATACAATCTTTGAGATGAGTGCTTGTATCCATAGCTGTCTAAATGGCTCTGGACTTGATAATCACAACACAACTTATCAAGAAAGAGAAATTAATTTAAGAAATTATAGACAAAAATGCAAAATAAAATATAGAGACTTTGATGATAAATATCCATATAAAGATTATCTATATAAAACACCTCTAGAAAAAATCTTTTCACCTAAAAAGGTATATCTAAAAGAGCCTTCTAAAGATGAATTAACTTCTATTTTAAAATCTATGGGTAAAACAATTATAACAGATGAGTTAAACTGTGGTGGCTGTGGATATAAAACTTGCCGAGAGCACGCTGTTGCAATTTATAACGATATTTCTGAAGTGAACATGTGCTCTCCTTATATGAGACAAAAAGCTGAAAATATAGCAAACTCTATATTTGAATCATCACCTTTTTTAATAGGTCTTATAGATAAAGAGATGAATATTTTAGAATTTAACAGCAAGGCCAAAGAGTTTTTTGATATAAAAAATGATGACTATATAGATTGCCCTATTTTTATGTATGTTGACGATGATGCCTTTTATGATTGTATACATAATCATAAAAATATCTATAATAATATAGTTCCTATTGAAGATATGAATAAAACTCTATCCCAAGATATATTTTGGCTTTATGATGAAGAAATATTTCTTTGGATGGCATATGATATTACACAAAAAATCGAAAAGAAAATCCGAAATGATCAAATAAAAGAAGATACTATAAACCTCGCTCAAACTGTCATAAATAAACAGATGCGTGTTTGTCAGGAGATAGGAAGACTACTTGGTGAAACAACAGCAGAGACAAAAGTCATCTTAAGCCGTTTAAAAAACTTGATAAATGAAGATATTGAGAATGAAGATGAATAATAAATAAGTAAATTAATTAGTCTATAAGTTAATACGATAATAGTGAAATAAACTTATAACAAAAAATCAAAGATCATTAATTCATTTTCATCATAAAAATTATAAATAAAAAGGAGTTTGGCATTTTAACACCATACTCCTTTATTTTTTATTTTAATAAATATTATTCAACTACTACTGCTGTTCCATAAGCTATAACTTCACTAGCCCCCTGAATTATTGATGAAGTCATAAATCTCATTCCTACAATTGCATTTGCTCCAGCATCACTTGCTTTATCTATCAATCTTTGTAGTGCTACATTTCTGGCCTCTTCCATCATTTGAGTGTATGATTTCATTTCGCCACCGACTAATCCTTTTAGTCCTGCACCTATATCTTTACCGATATTTTTTGATTGAACAGTTCCACCAGACATAACCCCAATAACTTGTTTTATTTCTTTTCCTTGTATTTGTTCTGTTGTGACTACTATCATTTTTATTCCCCCTAAAAATAATTTCTACACTTTTAATTATATATTCTCATTAACAAAATATAACTCAGCTTTACTCATCTTTATCTGATTTTTTACTTCCCTTTTTGCGCGCTTTTACACATTCAGTAAGCAGGTATTCTATCTGTCCATTTATAGATCTAAATTCATCTTCTGACCACTGAGCAAGCTCATTCCACAGAGTTGGCGAAATTCTAAGCAAAATTTGTTTTTTGCTTTTGTCCTTTTTATCAGCCATAACTATCTAATAAATTGAACCACTATTTACTATTGGCTGTGCATCTTTACTTCCACATAATACTACAAGTAAATTGCTCACCATAGCAGCCTTTCTTTCGTCGTCCAACTCAACAACTTCTTTTTCACTTAGAGAATTAAGCGCCATCTCAACCATTCCAACAGCACCTTCTACTATTTTTTTACGAGCTGCTATTATTGCCTCTGCTTGTTGACGTTGTAACATTGCTGCGGCAATTTCTGGTGCATAAGATAAGTGAGTTATACGGACTTCTTCTACTTCTATACCTGCAATTTCTACACGCTTTTGAAGTTCTTCTTTTAATTTATCAGCTATCTCTTGACTACTTCCACGAAGAGACTTTTCACTGTAGTCTTCTGTATCTTCTGAGTCATATGGATAAAGTCTCGCTACATTTCTTATTGTAGAGTCACATTGTATTGATAAAAATGTCTTATAGTTTTCTACGTTAAATACAGCTTTTGTAGGATTTATAACTCTCCAAATAACTATTGTTCCTATTATTATAGGATTTCCTAATTCATCATTTACCTTTTGTTTTTGGTTGTTAAGAGTCATAGCTTTTAAAGATATTTTCTTTGTATTTGATGTTGTAGTTTCTTGTTCTGAATCCTTATCACCAACTTTACTCAACTTAGTAACTTGTGATTCATAAGTTGGATTTATCGCACTTACAAATGGATTTACAAAGAAAAAACCTGGCTTTTTAATTGTCCCGTAGTATTTACCAAATAAAACAAATACTATAGATTCATTTGGATTTACTATTTTTAAACCACAAAATATAAATATCGCTACAATAAATAAAATTATTGTAACTATTAAAAATATATCATTTTCAGTATTAACTAAGTTTATGAACCCAAACACTGGTGATAAGATAAATAATATTCCTATAAAAAGAGCTATCCACCCACTTATAGGTTTTAATTCCTTTTCTTCAATTGAACTATCTTGTTTCAATAAATTTTTCTCACCCATAGTTTTCCCTCCTAATTACTTCTTACAAATATTATTAAGTATAATTTTGATATTATTTTGATATCATTTTTATACTTAAATAATAATCTTTTATTCATTTATTTTCCAGTTACATTATTGTAACTTTTACCACATATAACCAAATATCATGACCCAACTTTATAACTTATGATATTTACACCTTCGTTTGTAACTTATGTACAATAGTAAACAAGTGGAAAATATAGTATAATTCTAATAAGAAAATTTTTACTTTTACAGTTTAGATAAACATATTTTCTGTAAAAGATATACTGCTCTACTTGAGTTAAGGGCTATTTTTTTTATAAGGGGGAATTTTAAATGTCCAATTCTAAATTTGCTAGAAAAGGATGTCGTGAGTGCTATGCTTGTGTCAGAGTATGTCCTGCTGATGCAATAGTTATAAAAGATGGCCAAGCCGATATCCTTGCAGATAGATGTATTTTTTGTGGGAGATGCTCAAAAGCCTGTCCTCAACATTATCGAGTGGAAAAAATGAGTATAAGTTCAGTAAAGGAATTTATAAAAAGTGGTGAAAATGTAATTGCATCAGTCGCTCCTAGTTTTGCATCAGCATTTGGCAACCAAAGTTTAAAAATACCAGCAGTTCTTAGACATCTCGGTTTTAATCATGTGGAAGACTCGGGAATTACAACAAAACCTATTTTTGATATATACAATAATTATGCAGACAAGGACGACAACAAAAACTACATTACTTCTATGTGTCCTACAATCGATCACCTTATTCAAAAGCACTATCCTGAATTGACTGACTCAATTATTCCAGTCGTGCCTCCGTTTATAAGCCATGGGCGATTTCTTAAACATAAATACGGTACAGAAAGCAAGGTCGTATTTATCGGTCCCTGTGTTGCAAAGAAAACCGATGCAGCCAAAGAAATCTGTGTTGATGAAGTTTTGACTTTTTATGAGCTACAAAAATGGATTCAATCTAAAAAAATAAATTTAGAGGACTTTCCAATTGAGCCATTTGACTACGTATGTAATGATAAAATATTATTCCCAATACCAGGAGAAACTGCTGATTTTTTAGAAAAGAAAAATCCGAAAAAGACAGTTTTCTGTGTTGATGGTATTGAAGATTGCAAAAGTGTTTTAAACTCTATAAGAAATAATAAATTTGAAAATACATTTTTTGAAATGAATGCGTGCAATCATGGTTGTCTTTATGGTTCTGATTTGGACAAAGATGATAGATGCTTTTTTGAAGTTAAGCGAGATTTAATAAATAATAAACAGAAATATATAGATTTATTCCAAGCAAATGCAGTAGACAACCCATACCAAGATATTGCACTCGATGTTTTGCTTTATAAGGAATATCCACCTAAACCCTTCCATCTAGAACAACCGACAGAATACGAAATTAGGGAGATTTTAAAGACAATGGGAAAAACTATCCGCTCCGATGAGTTAAACTGTGGTAGTTGTGGTTATAGAACATGTCGCGAGAAAGCAATAGCAGTATTTAACGGACTTGCAGAACCGTCAATGTGTCTTCCTTATATGAGAAATAAAGCCGAGAGCTTATCTAATATAATTTGTGAATCCTCGCCTAATTTAATTGGGCTTATCGACAAAGACATGATGATTATCGAATTAAATCCTGCCGCAGAGTCGTTTTTTAAGATAAAAAAAGACGAAGCTAACGGCATGCCAATTGGAATGTATTTAGATGATGATGAATTTGAACATGTTAGAACATTTAGAAAAAATGTCAGAAATGAAAAAATCACTTTTGAAGAATACGACGACTCTACCCTACTTCAAACAATATATTGGTTAGAACAAAACCAGATGTTTTTGTGGCTGGCTGTAGATATTACCAAAGATGAAAGAGCAGAGAAAAAACTTCAAAATTTAAAAATGGAAACTGTAGAAATGGCTCAACAAGTAATTGCAAAACAAATGACTGTTGCTCAGGAGATTGCCAGTTTGCTAGGTGAAACAACTGCTGAGACAAAAGTCACTTTAACCAAACTTAAAAATTTCATTTTAGATGAGGAAGGAAAAGAATAATGAGATATTTTATTGATTTTGCATCAGGAAGTCTTATTAAATATGGAGAAGAACTTTGTGGCGATAATGTTGAATTTTATGTCGATAACGATATGAGTGTTGCTGTTTTGTCAGATGGGCTAAGCAGTGGTGTAAAAGCCAATATATTGTCTACTCTTACTTCTACAATAGCTCTTACAATGATAAAAAATGGCCTTTCTATAGAAGAAACTGTAGAAACAATTATCCAGACCTTGCCTGTTGATGCACAAAAAAACATCGCCTACTCTACTTTTACTATCGTAAAAATAACAGACCACAACAAGGCCTATATTGCTGAGTTTGACGGTCCTGAGACGTTTTTCTTGAGAAGGGGTCAAATTGAAAAAATACACTACACTTACAAAGATATTTGTGGTAAATCTGTTCGTGAGGCCAGTATAGATTTAAAAGAAAACGACGTATTAGTATTTGTAAGCGATGGGGTGCTTTATGCAAGCGCTGGTCAATTACTTAATTTAAATTGGAAATGGGAAGATATCGCCAAACATCTCAAAATTAATGTAAGAGAATCTATGTCAGCTCTTGATATAAAAAACAATTTATTAGGTGTTTGTGACCAAATGTATTTATTTGAGCCCGGAGATGATACAACAGTATGCGTATTAAAGGCTGTTAAACCGAAAAAAGTTAAATTATTTACTGGACCACCGTCTCACAAAGAAGACGACGCCAAAGTTGTGCATGAACTTATGACTAATGCTGATATTAGAATTGTATCTGGTGGGACAACTTCACAAATAGTCGCACGAGAGCTAGGCGTAGAAGTTAAATCAAGCACAGAAATATACGATAAAGAAGTCCCTCCAATTGCGTATATCCACGGAATAAACTTAGTTACTGAAGGAGTTCTAACTCTTTCAAAAACTATAGATAGATTAAAATCACTATCTAAATCACTAGATAGCAATATATTTAAAGCTAAAGATGGCGCTTCCCAAATGGCAAAACTTTTATACAGTGCCTCACATATAAAATTATTAGTTGGAAGATCTTTAAATATTGCCAATGCTGAAATATCGTTTCAAAGAGATTTGGAACTAAGACTTCATGTAATTGGAGAGCTAGAAAAGATTTTAGTGAAGTTGGGCAAAATCGTGACTATTGAATATTATTAATTGAGTAAAAATTATATAATTTTAAAAAAAATAAAATCGCAAAAACCCGAAATTGGATTTTTGCGATTTTGTAGTTCTTGAGTGAAGTAATTGGGACGAAATTGAACGTAGTTTGCCCAAATTATATCTTAGATATTATTTTGAGTAGAACTCAACGATTAGTATTTCGTCAATTTCGATTGGCACTTCTTGTCTCTCTGGTAATCTTGTTAATACACCTGAGAATTTGTCCATATCTTTAGCTAAGTAAGGATATTGATTTAAAGCACCATTTTCAAAGTTTTCTTTAAACATTACATTAGTTCTAGATTTTTCTCTTAAAGTAACTTCATCACCTACTTGTACTGCAAAAGAAGGTATATCTACTTTTTTACCGTTCACTAGTATATGTCCGTGAACTACCATTTGACGTGCTTGTCTTATAGAGTTAGCGAATCCTAATCTATAAACTACGTTGTCTAATCTACATTCTAACATTTGTATTAAAGCTGTACCTGTTGATTCTTTAGACTTTTCAGCTTTTTTAACATAGTTTCTAAATTGTTTTTCTAATACTCCATAGTAAGCTCTCAATCTTTGTTTTTCTAATAATTGAAGTCCGTATGGTGAAAGTTTTTTGTCTGCTCTAGAAGTTCCTCTTCCAGCTCTATCCATTGCTTTTGGATGTCCGCATACATTTAATCCTAAACGTCTGCATTGTTTAAATCTTGGTCCCATCATTTTTGCCATTTTTGTTGTTCTCCTTAAAAATTATATTTTGCCGCGATAATTTTTAAAGCCAATATCATTATAGCACTTATTTTTATGATTGTAAATGATTTTCATTATTAAACAATATGTATTTTTAATGTATTTTTGTTAGAGAAAGTTAAAATTCACTGCGTTCATGGCGCCAACGACTTCGTCCGTTGCTTAAAATTCACTGCGTTCATGGCGCCAATGACTTCGTCCGTTGCTTAAAATTCACTGCGTTCATGGCGCCAACGACTTCGTCTGTTGCTTCAAATTAACTTCGTTAATCCACAAGCGACTTTATCTTTTGCTTTAGTTTTACTTAAAACTAAAAAAGCTGATACAAAATAAATTGCATCAGCTTTTTTGAAGAATCGTATAATCATTAGGCATACTGGTTATAACGCAAAGTAGATTTATATGTAACGCGCAAAATACATACTTAATCTAGAAATAGTATTATCTTTTATAAAGATTTATTATACTAATCAATAACTTTAAATATTAATAGATCTCGATAGCTACCACACTTAACTCGATTTCTCTATTTAAAAATATTTAAACTATCGTCATTTCCTTAGCCTGGTTTTATTATAACAGAGTTTTTTTGTTTTGTAAATGATATTAATTATCATTATCGAATTTTTTTTTAATTTTTTAGTTTTTCTCCAAATTTATTCCATAAACTGTATTC
>NZ_JADPET010000047.1 GCF_015667935.1 Clostridium sp. 1001270J_160509_D11
TATGAAAATTGTCTAATTAAAAAAATATCTAATAAAAATTAATAAGAGGGTATTTTAATAGTTATATTTTTTATAAATCTCAATAAAAATAAGTATTAATTTCTTGATACTAGTTTGTAACTATATCTAAGCATATAAGATGATATAATTTGCTTAATAGTAATATAATGGTAAAAATAAACAAATGATTTAATTATTTAAGCATAAAATAAAAAGTAAATAAAGGAGGTACTTTATATGCCAGTTATTATAATATTAATTATAATCGTAGTCATAATGAGTATTAAATGCGTGAAGGTAATCCAACAATCAACAGTAGGGATTATAATGAGATTAGGTAAGTTCCATAAGAAGGCTGATACAGGGGTACATTTTTTAGTTCCTTTTATAGACACACTATCTTATAGAATTGACTTAAAAGAAAGGGTGGAAGACTTCCCACCACAACCAGTTATCACAAAGGATAATGTTACAATGCAAATAGACACAGTAGTATATTTCCAAGTAACAGATCCAATAAGATTTGTGTTTGAAATAGCAAATCCAAATGCAGCGATAGAAAACTTAACTGCTACAACACTTAGAAATATTATTGGGGAATTAGATTTAGACGCAACACTAACATCTAGAGATGTTATCAATACAAAAATGAGAGCAATCTTAGATGAAGCAACTGATAAATGGGGAATAAAAGTAAATAGAGTAGAACTTAAAAATATAATGCCACCACATGATATACAAGTAGCTATGGAAAAACAAATGAGAGCTGAAAGAGAAAGAAGGGAATCTATACTTCAAGCTGAGGGTGAAAAGCAATCTTCTATATTGAGAGCAGAAGGTGAAAAACAATCAGCAATACTTAGAGCCGAAGCTAAAAAAGAAGCTATGATAAGAGAGGCTGAAGGGGATAAACAATCTAGAATACTTAAAGCACAAGGGGATGCAGAATCTATTAGAGAAGTTGCAAAAGCAAAAGCTGAAGGTGAGTCTATAGTAATAGAACAAGTATTTAAGGCTATGAAAGATGCAGACATAGACGACAATATGTTAGCACTTAAATCTATGGAAGCTCTTGAAAAAGTTGCCCAAGGAAAATCAACAAAACTTGTATTGCCATCAGATGCAGTAAACTTCTTAGGAACTTTTAAAGGAATAAAAGAAGTTTTAAGTGATGCACAAGATGATAATATAAATAAAAAAGATATGATTTAGAAAATAATAAAACTCCTTTGAAGTGATTGAACAAATATCACTTTAAAGGAGTTTTTTATTTTAATTATTTATCAATATGGCTGATTATAAAAATATTATTAAAAAATTACTTAATTAAAAAAGTTACGAAAATGATTTCCTAAAAATGGAAAGTTTTTGAGCGAAAAAATTAGAAAAAAAACTTCAATTATTAACAATAATATTGTATACAATTACCATAAATTGGATTACAATATAGTAAAGAGCGACGCGTATAAACGCTTTTATAAAAAGGAGGGGTTTTCTATTAATTATTTAGACATAATAAAGGAAGAAAATATAGATAGCTTTAAAAGTGGGGAAGCTTTAGACAGTTATCTATATATGGGAAACCACAAAGTTAATTACAACGGGGAAGAAGGAATATCTTTCATGGTGTGGGCTCCTAATGCACAGGAAGTCCAATTAGTGGGGGATTTCAATGACTGGGATGGTAGTTCTCATAAACTTGAAAATTTAAATGATTCTGGTATTTGGTCTATGTTCACAACAGATTTATCACAAGGGGATATATATAAATATAATGTTGTTGGATGCGATGGAGTAAGTAGATTAAAAGCTGACCCATATGGAACATATGCAGAATTAAGACCACAAACAGCTTCAAAAGTTTTTAACTTAGATGAGTTTGATTGGTCAGATAAAAAATACTTAGAACAAAAAAAGAACAAATCAATATTTGAGCAACCGATGAATATTTATGAAGCACATCTTGGTTCTTGGAAGAGAAAATGGGATGGAGGCTTCTTTAATTATGAAGAGCTTTATGAAATGCTTGAGTACTGCAAAGATATGGGCTATACACATATAGAATTAATGCCTATAACAGAATATCCATTAGATATGAGTTGGGGATATCAGACTATCGGATATTATGCAACTACAAGCAGATATGGTAATCCAGATCAATTTAAGGGATTTGTAAATAAAGCGCATGAATTAGGAATTGGAATTATATTAGACTTTGCTTATAGCCATTTTTGTAAAGATATACATGGTCTTTATAGATTTGACGGTTCTGCACAATATGAATATGCAAGTCCATTAAAAGCAGAAAACCTAGCTTGGGGTACTGCACATTTTGATGTTGGAAAACCAGAAGTAAAAAGTTTCTTACTTTCAAATGCAATTTACTGGTTTAAAGAATATCATGTAGATGGAATTAGAGTTGATGCAGTGAGCAGTATGCTTTATCTTGATTATGATGGAGGAGACTGGGAAGCAAATCAATATGGTGGAAAAGAAAATATAGAAGCAATTGACTTTTTAAGAAAATTAAATGAAGTAATATATGCTAACATTGACAATCCAATAGTAGTAGCAGAAGAATCAACTGCTTGGCCTATGGTAACAGCACCAACATACAGTGGTGGTTTAGGCTTTTCATATAAATGGAATATGGGTTGGATGAATGATACATTACAATATATGGAGAAGGACCCTATCTATAGAAAATATCATCATGATTTAATAACATTCTCATTTATGTATGCATTTTCAGAGAATTTTATATTACCATTATCACATGATGAAGTTGTTCATGGTAAAAAGTCATTATTAGATAAGATGCCTGGTGATGATTGGCAAAGATTTGCTAATCTAAGACTTTTATATGCATACTATATGATACATCCAGGTAAGAAACTATTATTTATGGGTTCTGAATTTGCACAAGGGCTAGAGTGGAGATACTCTTATGGGCTAGAGTGGCAACTACTAGAAATTGAGCAACATTCAAAAACAAAAGATTATGTAAAAGATTTAAATTATTTATATAAAGAAGAAAAATCATTATATGAATTAGATAATACATATGAAGGGTTTGATTTTATAGACCCTAACAATGAAGACCAAAGTATCATTACTTTAATGAGATTAAGTAAAGATCCAGAAGATTTTATAATAGCTGTTTTAAACTTCACACCAAATGTATATTATGACTATAAGGTAGGGGTACCTTATGAAGGTGTATACGAAGAAATTTTAAATAGTGATGATGAAAAATATTATGGTTCAAATCAAACAATGGAAAATGCTAAATTAGTCTCAATAGATGAGAAATGGCACAATAAAGATTATCACATAACTATAAAAGTTCCTCCACTAGGTGCAACTTTTATAAAATTAAATAAAGAAGAAACTGCTAAATTAGCAAAAATAAAAGGCATTAAACCTATTGATAAAAAAGCAAAAAAAGGAACTGAAGTTAAAAAAAATAAAACTATAAAAAATATTAATTCCAAAGTAGTAGAAAAAGTAAAAAAGGTAGAAGAAAAAGTAGTAGATAAAATTGAAAAGGTAGAACCGGTAGCAAAGGTGGAAAAGAAAGTAGTAGAAAAGAATGTTGAAACTACATCAAAGCCTAAAAAGTCTACAGCTAAACAAACAAAACCTAAAAAAAATAATAAAAAGAAAAAAAATAATAAAAAGAAGAGTTAAAGTTAAGCATCCTTAAAATATATCAAAAAGGATAAATTTAGCTCAAAAATATATAAAAATATATTATAATTGTTATAAAAAGGCACTTCCACTTAGATATGCTTTTGTCAAAATATATTTTTAAAATATAAAAAAATTTATTAAAAGATAAATTTATTAATAACTTTAAAATATAAAAATATAGATAGACTATATGAAAGGGGACCATATATGAAAAAAGAAATGCTAGCTATGATTTTAGCAGGAGGACAAGGCTCTAGACTAGGAGTATTTACAAAAAGAATTGCCAAACCAGCAGTATCATTTGGGGGAAAATACAGAATAATAGATTTTGTTTTAAGCAACTGCTCTAATTCTGGAATTGATACAGTTGGAGTGTTAACTCAATACAAACCACAAATCTTAAACTCTCATATAGGAATAGGAGACCACTGGGATTTAGATAGAGTTAATGGTGGCGTAACAATACTTCAACCATATATGAATGAAAAAGAAGGGCATTGGTTTAATGGCACAGCTAATGCAATAAAGAAAAATATGAACTTCATAGATGACTATGATCCAGAATATGTTTTAATTTTATCTGGGGATCACATATACAAAATGGATTATAGCAAAATGCTAGGTTTTCATAAAGAAAAAGGCGCTAAAGCAACAATTGCTGTAATAGAAGTGCCATGGGATGAAGCAAGCAGATTTGGAATTATGAACACAAATAAAGATGGAAGTATTTATGAATTTGAAGAAAAGCCTAAAAACCCTAAAAGTAATTTAGCCTCTATGGGTATCTACATATTTGACTGGAAAACTTTAAGAGAATACTTTAAAAGAGCTGATGAAACTGGAGAGTGCTTAGATGACTTCGGTCACAATGTAATACCAACTATGTTAAAAGAAGGACAATCAATGTTTGCATATCCATTTAAAGGATATTGGAGAGACGTTGGTACTATAGAAAGTTTATGGGAAGCAAATATGGATTTAATAAACGATCCTGAAGCAGTGGATTTAAATGATCCACAATGGAGAATTTATACAAATACAAATGATGTTCCACCACAATATATAGGACCAAATGCATCAGTTAAAAAATCATTAATTGCAGATGGTTGCAGAGTTTATGGAATAGTAAAAAACACAGTATTATCACATAAAGTACAAATTGGTGAAGGCTCAGTTGTAGAAGATTCTGTTATAATGCCTAATGTTAAAATAGGTAAAAATGTAGTTATCAAAAAAGCTATGATAGCAGAAGGCGCAGTTATAGAAGACAATGCTATAATAAAAGACGAAGATGATGAAATAAGCGTAGTATCAGAATTTGAATTAGTAAAAGCATAATAAAATTTAGAAATTAAAAACATATAAAAAACATAGATAAATAGAACATAGGAAAAATATAGGGGGAACTTTTATGAAAAATGAATGCATGGGCTTAATAAATTTAGATAGCATACAAAATCCATCTGTAAATGTATTATCAGACCACAGACCAGTGGCAACTATACCAATAGCAGGAAGATATAGATTAATAGACTTTACATTATCAAATATGGTTAATTCAGGAATAACAAATGTAGGTATATATGCGAGAGAAAAATATAGATCTTTAACTGACCACTTAGGTAGCGGCAAAGATTGGGATTTAAGTAGAAAACAAGGTGGACTATATGTATTAAGTCCAGAAAACACTAAAAATAACAATAATTATGGTTATAGAAAAGGCGACATATATACAATATTAGCTAATATAGACTATATAGAAAAAAGTCCTGAAGAATATGTTATAGTTGCACCATCATATATGCTTTGTTCAATAGATTATAATGATTTATTAAAATATCATAAAAAATCAAACAACGACATAACAATAGTTTATAAGCGTGTTGATAATGCAAATAAAGACTTTAAAAATTGCAACACTTTAAATATAGATAAAGATAAAAGAGTAAAAAATGTAGGTAACAACTTAAATACTTTCCCTAGTGCAAATATATGTATGGATACTTTTATAATGAGACGTATAGACTTTATAGAGTGTATATATAGTATTGCTAGCATGGGAACTTACTCTTATATAGAAGACTACATAATAAATCAATTAGATAATATACAAGTAGGAGCTTATAAATATGAAGGCTACTTAAAGTGTATAAATTCATTAAAAAGTTATTATGAAGCAAGTAAAGAATTTTTAACAGAAGAAGTTTCTAGAGAATTATTTAGATCAAATAGAAAAATCTTTACTAAAGATAAATCACAAGCACCAACTATGTATGGAGAAGATGCTGAAGTAAGAGGGTCATTTATAGCAACTGGTTGCCAAATAGACGGTACAGTACAGGACTCTACTTTATTCAGAAAAGTAAAAATAGGAAAAGGTGCAGTTATTAGAAATTCAGTAATAATGCAAAGTTGTAAAATTGGCGATAACGTAGTATTAGAAAACGTAATATTAGATAAAAATGTAACTATAAGTTCAAATAAAGAACTAAAAGGAGATAAAGATTATCCGATGGTAATTGAGAAAAATGAAACAGTTTAATAAGGGGGTAGAAAAAATGAAGGTCCTTTATGTGACAGCAGAGTGTTGGCCCTTTGCTAAAACAGGAGGCTTAGGCGATGTTGCATATGCATTACCTAAAGCATTAAAAAGAGAAGGTGTAGATGTTAGGGTAATGATTCCAAAATACTCAACAATACCTACATACTTAAAAGACAGACTAAAAAAAGTAGGAGAATTTAGTGTTGATGTAGCATGGAGAAGTCAATACTGTGGAGTAGAGCAATTAGAATTAGATGGAGTAACATTCTACTTCATAGATAATGAATACTACTTTAAAAGAGATGGAGCAGACAGTATATATGGACATGGAGATGATGCAGAAAGATTTCTATTCTTCACAAACGCTGTCTTAAAATCTATAGATAAATTAGGTTTTTATCCTGATGTAATCAATATGAATGATTGGCATACAGGAATGCTACCATTACTATTAAAAGAAAAATACAGCTATATACCAAGATATAGAAATATTAAAACTATGTATACTATACATAATTTACAATATCAAGGTATTTTCCCAAAAGAAATACTTGGAGATGTATTAGATGTAGACCCTGGTCATTTCTATAATGGAGATATAGAATACCATGGACAAATAAACTTTATGAAAGCTGGTATAAATTTTGCTGATAAAGTTTCAACAGTAAGTCCAACTTATGCAGGCGAAATAAAAACAGAATTCTATGGAAATACTTTAGATGGATTGATAAGATCAAACCAACATAAATTAGTAGGTATTTTAAATGGAATAGATTACGATATAAATAATCCACAAACAGATCCAAATATATTTGTGAATTATGATATAAACTCGCTAGATAGAAAAGTACAAAACAAAATTGAATTACAAAAACTTTTAAAATTAGAAGTTAACCCAAATATTCCAATGGTAGGTATAGTATCTAGATTGGTTTCACAAAAAGGTTTAGATTTAATATCTTTTATGATGCCAGAGATTATAAATGAAAATTTACAATTAGTTATATTAGGAACAGGAGAAAATCAATATCAATCAATGTTCCATTATTATGATTCTCACTATCCTCATAAGGTATCAGCTAATATAACTTTTGATAGTTCATTAGCCCAACAAATATACGCAGCTAGTGATATATTCTTAATGCCTTCATTATTTGAACCATGCGGAATAGGTCAAATGATAGCTATGAGATATGGTACACTACCAATAGTTAGAGAAACTGGTGGATTAAGAGACACAGTAAACCCTTATAATCAATATACTAAAGAAGGAAACGGATTTAGTTTCTCAAATTACAATGCTCATGAAATGTTCTTCACATTACAAAAAGCATTGAGATTATACCAATACGATAGAAATACATGGAACATATTAGTTAGAAATGCTATGAATACTGATAATAGTTGGAGAAAATCAGCTAAAGACTACATCAATGTATATAAGAGCATATAATAAAATTTCTATCAATAAATAATTTAAAGTGACAGAATGCAAAAAGATATATTAGGGGAAATTATATTTAGATATAAATTCAAATAAATATAATTTTAGGCACTTGCTTAGGCAAGTGCGTTACCCTTTTATGTGAAAAAGGGGTTATTTTTGTATAGTAAGGGAGATGGCTTATGATATCAATTAGCAAAAAAAAATTTAAACATGCTTTTAAAACAAAAATGTACAGTCTATATGCCCAACCCGTAGAAGAAGCAAGTAAAGATGAGATTTTTAGAGTTTTATGTTGTGTTATTAAAGATTTTATAGCTAAAGAATGGGTTGGAACTAGAATTGACAAAGAAAAGGCTGTATTTTATTTTTCAATGGAGTTTTTAATAGGAAGACAGTTGGAATCTAATTTATTAAATTTAGATGTTGAACATGAAATAGAGCAAGGACTTAAAGAACTAGGTATTAATCTAGATGAAATAATAGAAACAGAACCAGACCCAGGTCTAGGAAATGGTGGATTGGGCAGATTAGCAGCATGCTTTTTAGACTCAATGGCATCAGTTGGAATTAGTGGCCATGGTTATGGTATAAGATATAAATATGGTTTATTTGAACAAAAATTTGTAAACGGAACACAAGTTGAGCTACCAGATAACTGGCTAAAAAATGGACAGTATCCTTGGGAAACAGTAAGACCTAATAGAGCTGTCGTAGTAAAATTTGAAGGAGATGCTTATTTAAGACAAAAAGCTGACGGCAATCTTGCTGTAGTTCATGAAAATTATATACCTATTATGGCTATGCCTTATGATATACCGATAATAGGATATCATAATGAATGCATAAATACTCTTAGATTATGGAAGAGTGAAGTTTTAAATAGGGATTTTTCTGAAGTTACTAGAAATGCAAAAAGTCAAGATGGTAGTTATGAAGATGCACTAAAATATAAATACTATGCAGAAGAAATATCACAAGTTTTATATCCAAATGATTCAAACTATGCAGGCAGATTATTGAGATTAAAACAAGAGTATTTCTTTGTAAGTGCAGGATTACAAGATATAATAAGAAAATGTAAAAAACATAAAGTTAGTTTAAGGGATTTACCAAAAAAGGTAGCTATCCATATAAATGATACTCATCCTACTTTATGTATTCCAGAATTAATGAGAATACTTCTAGATGACGAAGGATTTTCTTGGGATGAGGCATGGGATATAACTACTAGAGTTATGTCATATACAAATCATACAATTTTGGCAGAGGCTTTAGAAAAATGGCCAGTTGAAATGATCAAAAAACTATTACCACGAATTTATATGATAATAGAAGAAATAGACAGAAGATATGTTGATTATTTACAAAGTAAATATAACAATGACTGGGGTAAAATCAATTATATGAGAATTATCTATAATGGTGAAGTCAGAATGGCACATCTATGTATCAGAGGAAGTCACAGTGTAAATGGTGTAGCTAAACTTCATACTGAAATTCTAAAAAAAGAAGCATTAAAAGATTTTTACTACGACGAACCATACAAATTCAACAATAAAACAAATGGTATAGCTCATAGAAGATGGTTGATGAGTTGTAATCCAGAGCTTTCTGATTTTATTACTGAGTTAATTGGTGATGAGTGGAAGAGAGATACTACAAAACTAAAAGATTTAGAAAAATACTTAGATGATAAAAAGGTTTTAAATAGAATTGGCCAAATAAAACACAATAATAAGGTAAAATTGGCTGATTATATATATAAAAAACAAGGTATACAAGTCGATCCTGATTCAATATTTGATGTACAAATAAAAAGACTACATGCATATAAGAGACAATTATTAAATGTACTTCATATTCTTTATCTATATCATGAATTATTAGATAATCCACAGATGGAATTAGTACCGCGTACATTTATATTTGGAGCAAAAGCAGCACCAGGATATTATTTAGCAAAATGTATAATAAAACTTATAAACAGTGTTGCAGATTTAATAAACAACGATTCAAGAGTAAACAACAAAATAAAAGTAGTATTTGTTGAAAATTATGGTGTATCTATAGCAGAAAAAATAATACCAGCAGCTGATGTAAGTGAACAAATATCTACCACTACTAAAGAAGCATCAGGAACAGGTAATATGAAGCTTATGATGAATGGCGCTATAACTTTAGCAACTATGGATGGTGCAAATGTAGAAATTTCTGAACAAGTCGGAAAAGAAAATATGTTTATATTTGGACTAAATGCAGAACAAGTTTTAGAATACAATAAATTCGGTGGATATTCTTCAAAAGATTTATACCACAGTGATAGAAAAATCAAAAGAGTAGTAGACGATTTAGTTAATGGATTTATACCTGGTTTAGGAAAAGATGGAATTGCAATATACGATTCTTTAATAACTTATAATGACGAATACTTTGTATTGAGAGATTTTTACTCTTATATTGAAGCGCAAAAGAGTTTACAAGAACTTTATATAAATAAAGACCTTTGGAATAAAATATCATTGAAAAATACAGCGTGTTCAGGATTTTTCTCTAGTGATAGAACTATAGAAGAATATATACATGATATTTGGTTTAAAGAGGTGTAAGATAATATGGCGGATGTTATGAGATACAATTCATGGGATAGAAACTTTAAGGCTCCATTTGGAGCTTTAAAGATTTCCCAAAATGCAACAATTAAAGTGAAAGTTAACAAGAACTTTAATGTGTATAGTATAAAATTAATAATAGAAAAAGAAGATGAAAACCTAAAACCTGTAATTGTAAGAGAGTTAGATTTAAAACAGGTATCAGAATATAATGATATTAGAGAGTATTCAGTTGAAATTGCTCCACTACAAACTCCAGCAGTATATTATTATTTCTTTGTAGTTGAATTAAATATATATGGTGAAGATAGAACGCTATTTTATGGAAAAACACATAATAATGGAATGGCTTGTGAATATACTTATGAAAATCTAAATAAATATCAATTAACAGTATATGAAGATTATAAAGTTCCTTCATGGTTTAAAGAGGGGATTTTATACCATGTATTTGTAGATAGATTTAATAATGGAAATAGAAATGGAAAAGTTGACAATCCAAAGAAAAATTCATTTTTATATGGAAATTGGGACGATGAACCAATGTATATAAAAGATAAAAATGGAGAGGTAGCGAGATGGGATTTCCATGGAGGAAATCTTAAAGGTATAATCAACAAACTTGGATATCTAAAGAGATTAGGGGTCAGCATTATATATCTAAGTCCTATATTTGAATCTTCAAGTAATCACAAATACGATACTGGAAACTATAAAAAGATAGACCCTATGTTTGGAGATGAAGAAATATTTAAAGAGTTAATAGATAAAGCAGCAGAAAAGGGAATATCTATTGTATTAGATGGTGTATTTAGTCATGTTGGAGCAGATAGTTTATACTTCAATAAATTTAATAACTATGATAGCATAGGTGCTTATCAATCTGAAAACTCACCATATAGATCTTGGTTTAAGTTTAAACCAGGCTCAAATAAATACAAATGTTGGTGGGGAGTGGAATCACTACCTGATACAAATGAGTTAGAGCCTTCATTTATGGATTATATTATCTATGATAAAGACAGTGTAATAAATAAATGGATGGATATGGGAGTTAAAGGTTGGAGGTTAGATGTAGCTGATGAACTTCCAAGTAAATTTATAGAAGAATTAAAAAAAGAAACTACAAAAAATGATTCTGAGTCAATATTAATAGGTGAAGTATGGGAAGATGCTTCTAATAAGATAAGTTATGGAGAGAGGAGAAGTTATTTCCTTGGAAGTCAATTAGATAGTGTTTTGGGATATCCATTTAGAGACAATATAGTTGATTTTTTAACTGGAAAAATACCATCTTGGAAATTAAATGATTTATTTATAACACTAAAAGAAAATTATCCAAAAGAAGCTTTTAAATCAAATTTAAATTTATTGAGTAGCCATGATATTGAAAGAGTTAAAACAGCATTAAAATCTGACAAAGATTTATTGAAATTGGCTATCCTAGCTCAAATGAGTTTTGAAGGAGTACCATATATTTATTATGGTGACGAAGCAGGTCTTGAAGGTGGAAAAGATCCAGAAAATAGAAAAACATATCCTTGGAAAAATGAAGATATGGAGATAATGGATTTTTATAGACATTGTGGTCAATTTAGAAATAGAAATAAAGTATTTACATTAGGTGATACTGAATTTATTTATTTAGGAAATGATGAAGTATTTGCATATATAAGATACAATGATGATGATAGAGAATTAATTATCTTAAATAGAAGTGATAAGAAACAAACTATCAATATAAATCTAAAAACAAATTGTATAGAAGAAGAAAGTATAATATATTCATTAATCAATAATGCTGAAAAAACTGTATCAGTAGATGGAAGATTTACTATCAATATAGATTCAAAATCATATAGAATATTTAAAATATATAATTAAAATTTAATAATATTTTGTATAAAAATAGAAAATCTATGGAATACATATTCCATAGATTTTTTTAATATGAAGTTTTAATTAAAACGGAATTTGCTCTTCTGATATTTCTTCATTTTGTGACTCTTTATTTATTACTTCATTAAATAAAGTTTTATTATCAAAAAGTTTATGAGTATCATTTTCGGGATGTTTATGACCTAAAAAATGAAAATTAGTTGCATATATTCTTGATTTTGTTTTACTTTCACCATCTTTATCTAAATATTTGTCTATTCTTAGTGAACCTTCTACAGCGATTAAAGAGCCTTTAGATGCATATTGACATAGTACTTCTGCCTTTCTTCCCCAAATATCTATATATATGAAATCTGTTGGAATTACGCCATCTTTATTTCTATAATTTCTAGATACTGCTAGACAAAATGTGCATAAAGCTCTGTCATTATTTATATATTTTAATTCTGGATCATAAACAAGCCTGCCAACTAAATTGACAATATTCATAAAAGCACCACCTTTTTACTACTTTTAATAAGGATTATTGACAAAAATGGATTATTTATACAAATATAAAGTATAAAAAAGGATTTTTTACTAAAAAAATATAATATATTAATATAATGATTTAATATATTTGAAAAAATTATACTTAAACTCGAACGTTAAAAAAAGGGGTATGATTATGAGTAGAAAAATTTATGAACAAATCCTAAGAAATAGTGGAGAGGGATTCCTAAAAGTTAATGCTCAGAAAGATGAAAATGGGAATTATATTGATTTTGATATTGTAGACTACAATAAATCATTTGTAGATATTTTGAAAAAGATGTTAAAAAAAAATAATTTAGATATAGATATTTTAAAAGACATCATTAAAGATAAATTTAAAGCAAATAGACAGGGGATAGAGATATACGAATTATTAGAAAGAATTGAAAAAAATAAATTAGAGAGTATAAATTTTGGAGAAAAATCATATGGAATAAATTTAAAGGTTGATGGTTATTATCTAGAGGAATTTTTTATATTTATGTGTAAATCTAATTTTGAGCAAGAAATTTTTAGATTTACAGAGATATTAGATAAATCTAATGATATTTATTTTTGGGTAAAAGATATAAAAGGAAACTATGTAACTGTAAATCAAACTTGGCTAGATGAGGTTGGTTTTACAGATAAAATGAGTGTAGAAGGGCTTAATAGCTATGATATTTGGCCTAAAAAACAATGTGATACATTCAGAGCTAATGAGGAAGAAGTTATAAGGGAAAATATAATAAAAATTTTTGAAGAGACATTCTCACTACATGGTGGAGACCAAAATGTAGATACTACTATATGGCCTTTATTAGATAACGAAAATAAACCAATAGGAACAATGGGAATTGCTATTAATGGTAAAAGTAGAGCGAGATTTTATGAAAATTTAAAAAATAATGAGAAAACTTTTAAAGAAATAACAAAATACTGTGAATCTGTATTTTTTATAAGAGACGAAAAAAACATAATATATATGAGTCCATCTTATGAAAATGTATTTGAAGAATCATGTGATTATTATGCACATGATGTATATAAATTTAATGATTTTTTTAAAAATGAAAAGCAGCCATATGGAATATTAGATAATTATAAATTTAATGAATTAAATGAAGGTAGATCGAAAGCTAAATTAAAAAATGGAAAAGAAAAATGGATACAATATAAATTTTTACCTATACATGATGAATGTGGAGAAGTTATAAAAAGAATAGGAATATTAACTGATGTAACAAAAGATGTAAATATAGAAGAAGAAAAAGAAAAAATACGATTAGATTTTTTTACAAATATATCTCATGAACTTAGAACCCCTGTAAACATAATTTTAAGCTCTATACAAGTATTAAAATTAAAATTAGACACTTTAGATAAGAATAATTATAATTACTTTTCAAAATATATAAATATAATGCAGCAAAATACATTTAGATTAATCAAATTAATAAATAATTTAATCGATTCTACAAAAATTGATTCAGAAAGTATAGATATACATCCGATAAATGCGGATATAATAAGCTTTATAGAAGATACATGTTCTTCTGTACTTCATTTTATTAAATCAAAGCACATGAACTTAGTATTTGATACAGATGTAGAAGAAGAGATTATTAGCTTTGACCCTGATTTGATAGAACGAGTATTGCTAAATCTACTATCAAACGCAGTTAAATTTAATAAAGAAAATGGGACAATATTTATAAATGTAAGATTAGAGGAAAAAGATGTTGTTGTAGAAGTTAAGGATGAAGGTATTGGAATACCTAAAGATAAAATACCAACTATTTTTGAAAGATTTGAACAAGTTAGAACAAAAATGAAAAGTGAGCGTGAAGGAAGTGGAATCGGACTTTATATAGTAAAATCACTAATTCAGATGCATGATGGAAGTGTAAAGATAGAAAGTGAAGAAGGTAAAGGATGTTCGACAATATTTACTTTACCAAGAAGAATAAATAAAAATAATAAAAAACATTATTTAAAATGTGAAGAAAATAAAATAAATATGATGGATGTGGAATTTTCTGATATATATATGTAAAACTAATGAATATAAAATTAAACCTAAAAGTAAAATAAATAAAAAATCATGAATTGACAACAAATGGTAAAAATACTATCATTTACTTAGCAACAAATGTTAAAAACAATTAAGGAGGAATTAGAAATGTCAAACTGTGGATCATGTCCATCTAAAGGGGAATGTGGAAAAGACCAACAAAGTTGTGGTATTCAAAACAACCCTCTAAATAATATAAAAAAAATCATAGGTGTTATGAGTGGTAAAGGTGGAGTAGGAAAATCTACTGTATCTGCACTTATAGCAAGAAACTTAGCAAAACAAGGATATAAAGTAGGGGTGTTAGACGCAGATATAACAGGTCCAAGTATACCAAGACTTTTAGGTGTTAAGGATGCAAAGGCAATGGGAGCTCCTAATAACTGTATATATCCAGTTCAAAGCTCTGATGGAATTAAAGTAATGTCACTTAATTTATTATTAGAAGATGAAAATCAACCAGTAATTTGGAGAGGAGCAATGATATCTAATACTGTAAAACAATTCTATACAGATGTAATCTGGGGAGAATTAGACTACTTATTAATAGATATGCCTCCAGGAACAGGTGATGTTTCACTGACAGTTATGCAATCAATTCCAATTAACGGAATAGTTATGGTTTCAGTACCACAAGATATGGTATCAATGATAGTTGCTAAAGCTGTAAATATGGTCAGAAAATTAAACATAGAAATAATAGGTTTAGTTGAAAATATGAGTTATATAGTCTGCCCAGACTGTGGAAATAAAATACAAATATTTAAAGGAAATGATACTGAAAAATTATTGGATGATTTACAATTAAACTTACTTGGAACATTACCTATGAATGCAGGACTTGGAAATGTGTCTGTTGGAGTTTATAAAGATGGCGACGAAGAGGTTGAAGGATTATTCAATCCTATAGTTATAAACTTATTAAATTCATTAAAAGATATAGAAGTAAAAAAAGCTTAGATATAGACAAAATAAACACTCAAAATAGCGTTACTAATTTAAAATTCTAATAGTAGCGCTATTTTATTGCATATATTATAAATTAAGTTATAGTTGTATTTTTAAAGGAATATAATTATCTTTAAACTATAAAATGTAATAAGTAATATTTTATAATTTAATCTCGATAGTATAGGAGGGATTAATAATGATAAAATCTACAAGATTTAGAATGGTTAAACTTTTATATAATATGGTTAGATTTTATCCAGAGGGGAATTATTTTGCTCCTTTTGGTAAAAAAAGTAGCGAGATTGAAGAAATTGAAGTAAGGGTAGATGAAATAGAGGCAATACGTCTAAAAGATGTCGAAGGACTAACAATAGAGGAATGTGCCAGCAAAATGGCAATTTCATGCGAAACTTTCCAAAATATAATTCAATGTGCACGAAAAAAAATAGCAATAGCATTGACACAGCAAAAGATAATTTCAATTTCTGAAGAAAATTATACAACAAAGTTTTGTCAGTTTAGATGTGCTAAATGTGGATATACTTATACTATAAAATATGAACATGATAAGATAGTATGCCCTAAGTGCTATTCTACAGAAGTTATGGGAAGTGAAAAACAAAGTATTTATAAAAAATGGCATAATAAAAAATAATAGAGTTAATATATATAACGAGATAGGTTTCTTAGCATAGTATATAGGCGATATTGACTTAAGTATTAAAATTTGATATTATTAGGAAGAATATAGAAAGCTCTGGTTTAAATCAGAGCTTTTTGTTTAGGAGATGAATAAATTGATGTTAGATGTACTTATATTTGTAGTAGATTTAATTTTATTTTTATATTTCACAAGAGTTGCTCTACATACTACAGACATGACAACAAGGCTTATTTGTTGCGTTGCAATGACTTATGAAATATATCTAATGAGAAGATTTTTCAAAAATTTAAGGATGAAATTTAGACAAGAAAAGGATCTGAAATAAAACTAATTTATTCAGATCCCTTTTTAAAAAATATGATTATATTATTTTAAACCTCTTTCTTTAGCTAATCTTATGTAAGCTCTATAAACAAAGTCATTAATAATCCCCTTTTTTTCTCTATCAGATATTAATTTTAGTAAATCTGCATCAGAATATCCAACTTCTTTTATTTGTTTATAAAGAACTTCTTCGTGAATACCTCTTTCCATTGAACAGCCTGCAGCCATATATATCACCCCTTAAAATTCATACTATACCTAAATTATATAGAAGTTTTTGATATAAATAAACATAAATTGGAAATATTTAATTTCAAGAATTTTCATAAAATATTATATCTTTATTATTGACATTCCTATAACTGGAATTTATTATTATATAAGTAAGGTATCAACATATAATGTAATTATTTTAAAATTAGGGGTGATTTATATGAGTATGGTGGCAGAACATGCTAAATGGCCAAAAGAAAATGATATAATATTTAGCTTATCAGAAAGGGCGCAAGCAGCTGAGGCGCAATATGGAAAAGATAAGGTTATTAATGCAACAATAGGAGCTTTAATGGACGACAATGGTAAATTAATAGCTATGAAAACAGTGTATGACCAGCTTAAAAGTTTACCTAATGAAGAAATTTCAGCATATGCTTCTATAGGAGGTCAACCAGAATACCAAGAGGCAGTAAAAAAAGTTTGCTTTAAAGGAAATGAGCCAGAAGGATATGTTAAAGTAGTAGCTTCACCAGGTGGTAGTGGTGCCATAAAATTAGCTATGTATAATTATACTGATGAAGGGGAAGATGTATTAGTTTCAGATTGGTATTGGTCTCCATATGGAATAATAGGAGAAGAAACAAAAAGAGGAATACAAAATTACTCTTTATTTGATGAAAAAGGAAACTTCAATATATCATCATTTAGCGAAAAATTTACTGAAATTCTAAATAAACAAGGTAGAATATTTACAATAATAAATTCACCAGGTAATAATCCAACAGGATATAGTTTAACTGATGAAGAATGGGATAAAGTATTAGATTTGACAAAAGAAGCAGCGAAAGATACTACAAAGAAGATAGTATTTCTTGTGGATGTTGCTTATATTGATTTTGTTAGAGATGACGATGCAAGTAGAAAATTCTTTAAGAAATTTGGAAATTTACCAAGTAATATACTTACAATAGTTGCATTTAGTATGTCAAAAGGATTTACGGCATATGGTATGAGAATGGGTGCTGCAATAGGTATATCTTCAGATAAAGATGTAGCAGAAGAGTTTTACTATTCATTAATGCATTCATGCAGAGCAACTTGGTCAAACTGTAATAGAGGAGCTATGGCTGTATTATCACAAATAGTTGCAGATAGTAAAAAATATGAAGAATATGAAACTGAAAAGAATTCATATAAAGATATGCTTTTAGTAAGAGCTAATTCTTTTGTTGAAGGAGCTAAAGAATGTGGACTTGATATTTTACCTTATAGAGATGGATTCTTTATAAGTATACCATGTGACGACCCTATGAAGGCGTGTGAAGAATTAGCAAAAGAAAATCTTTACTTAGTTCCTTTAAAAATGGGATTGAGATTTGCTGTTTGCGCAGTTGAAAAATCTAAATGTAGAAAAGCTCCGGCTATAATAAAAGAAGTACTAGATAAGATATAGTAATTAAAATAAAAAAGAAAAGTAATATATA
>NZ_JADPET010000048.1 GCF_015667935.1 Clostridium sp. 1001270J_160509_D11
TTTGTTTAACACGCAGTAATTTAATCAAATAAATTCATATTTTATTTTTTTTAATTAAATTATAATTATTCATAAAAAAGTTAATATCTATGTTTAATACGTAATTATCATCTATCAAAAAATCTACATATTTAAGATTCTTTAGAGTAAAGATTTCTTTATTTCCTCTTCTAGAAAATTTATACTAATTTTAAATATTTTTTTAAAAAATGGTAAATAATAAAGATGTAATAATTTACATTTAGGAGAGTGAATTTATATGTGGAACAAAATAGCATTGGTTTTAGTTATAATTGGTGCCCTTAACTGGGGTTGTGTAGCACTTTTTGCAACTGATGTAGTTGGCTTTATATTTGGAGGTACTTATTCTGTTTTCAGCAGAATAATATTTGGATTAGTCGGATTAGCTGGTATTTTCTTAATTCCAACATTATTTTCAAATAAAAACACCGACTAAATATAAAATCTAAAAATAAAAAGAGAGCTTAAGTAAAATTACTTAAACTCCCTTTTTGTTTTATCTAAATCTCTGGGTTTACTGGTAATATTATTACAAATGTACTACCTTTTCCAAGTTCACTTTCTACATAAATTTTACCTTTATGTAATTTTATAATTTGACTTGTGATAGTTAATCCTAAGCCACTTCCTGATTTCACAGGCTCGCTATCTTCAACTTGACTAAATCTATCGAATATACTTTTGTGGAATTTCTTATCTATACCTGTACCAGTATCTATAACGCTTATTTTTACCTTATCATCTAAATCTTCAATATCTACTGTTATACTTCCTCCTTCAGGAGTAAATTTAGCAGCATTACTTACTAAGTTTATTATACATCTTTCAAGTTCATACGGATCGCAATTAATCATTTTTTCCTCAATTTGAGGGTCAATTATAAGGTCAATTCCTTTTGAAGTTATATAATCTTTTAATGTTAGAGCTGTTTCTTCAACTAAATATACTATGTCTATTTCTTTTAAAGTTATTTGATACATATCATTTTGTAATTTACTACTATCTAATATATTGTTTATTAAGTTTAATAGTCTCTTACAATTTCGCTGAGATATATCAACATAATAGTTTAATTTTTCTCCGTCAATTATTGAATTTTTACTTAATCCTTTTAATAATTGATTTGTACTACTCATAACATTTAAAGGTGTTCTTAATTCGTGAGATAAATTAATAAAGTAACTATTTTTATTTCTCTCTAATTTTAAGTTTTTATTATGAAGAATTGTATTTTTCTCCATTTCTTCTTCTAAATCTTTTGTTCTTTCTTTAACTAATCTGTCTAGTTTTTTAACTTCATATTTAGATTTTATAACGAATAATATTGCAATAAGTATATATATAAATATCGCAAGAGAACTTCTCCAGAAAGGAGGTTTTATTGTAAATGTAACGCTACTTGCTTCACTTTTGTTTCCACCCGTATCTATAACTCTTACTTCAAAAGTATATTTTCCTGGTGATAATTCATTGAATGTAACATAGTTGTTTTTTATTGTGAATACTTGTCCACTAGCACCAATTAATTTATACTCATACATCAAGTTTTTATTGCCTGAGTATATAGGTGTGAAGAATTTAATATTTATATTGTCAGTATGACTACTAAACTTCTTGCCATCTATGTTAGAGTATTCTTTATGGTCGATATTAAAACCATCAAATAAAACTTTTGTACCGCTATTCATTTTATTTATGTCTTGAGGATAAAATGCATTTAATCCATTTATACCTCCAAAGAATAGCTCTCCACTTTCACTTTTAAATGATGTATTACCATTAAACTCATTACTTTGAAGACCATCTGTTACACTTAAGTTTTCAATTTTACCTGTTTCTGGGTTTAGTTTACTAATACCTTTATTTGTACTTGCCCATATATTATCATCATTATCAACTAGTATCCCATAAATTGTATTATTAGCTATACCATCTTGCGCAGTATATCTTTCAAAGGTTTCTGTTTTTGGATCAAACTTATTTATACCATAACTAGTACCAATCCATACATTCCCTTTGCTGTCTCCGTTTATATATCTAACACGGTCACTACTTATAGACGATTTATCCTTTTTATCATGTTTAAAATATTTAATTGTTTTTTCTTTTCTATTTATATAACATAAACCATCATCTCGTAATAATCCTAAATAATAATTTCCGTAGATATCTTGATACATATGTTTTATATATTTATTATCACTTATGTAGTCAGTCATATCTATAATTTCATCAGTTTCAATATTTATTAAACTAAGTCCATTTATTGTTCCTACCCATAAATAACCTTTATCATCGACCATGATATCTTTTACTGCATCATTTACTAAACCATCTAATGTAGAGTAGTTTTTCATTGTTGATGTTTTCTTATCTATTTTTAAAACACCACCATCAGTCGCAATAAATATAAAGTCTTTGTATCCAGTTATGTCATTTATCATATCAGACTGAATTATATTATTATTTTCAGTACTTATACTTGTAGAGGTATTGTTTTTTCTGTCGATAATACTTATACCTTTTAACTTTGAACCTACCCAAAGATATCCGTCGCTATCTTCATATACTCCATGAACCATATTTTCATTTAATAAGTAGTCATCATCTTCACCAGCTTTGTAGTGTTTAATACTGCTATTTGTATCAAATATACTTATTCCAGAATATGTTCCAATCCACATAATCCCTTCTTTATCTTGAATTATAGATTTTATATTGTCATATACTAAACTATTTTTGTCATAAATTTTATTTTTATAAATATCGAAATTATCTTCTTTTTCATTGTAATAAGCTAATCCACCATCTGTACCAATCCATAGGTCTCCATTTTTATCTCTTAATGTTTCCCCAATTTGGTTTGATGGTAAAGATTTATCATCATTTGGATCATTTTTATATTGCTTAATTTCATTAGTTTTTGTATTTAATTTAAATACACCTGAATTTGCAGTACCTATCCATACAAGGTCCCGTTTATCATCACAATACATATTATAAACTGAATCTTCAACTAATGAGTTTTCCTCTTCTTCTCCACCATATGTCTCTAGTATTTTAAAATCTTTAGATATCTTGTGAACACCTAAATCAGTTCCTAACCATATATTCCCGTGTTTATCCTCATCTAATGAATATGTCATGTTAGTCATTAATCCATTATCTTCATCTAAAACAACTTCAAAGCAATCCTTTTCTTCATTATAAATACTTAATCCTTCATAAGTTGCAACTATCATTTTATTATCTTGAGTTTTTATTACTTCAGAAGTACTGTCAGTTTTTATTTTACCGTTTTCTTCTGTATAATTTTTAATTTCATCTGTATCAGGATTTATTTTATTCATCCCTTGAACAGTAGCTACCCATATATAACCATCATCATCTTCTGTTATATCAGTTATACCATTATGGCTTATACTATTTTTTCCTTCCTCATAGTTATATATTTTATACTCATATCCATTGTATCTATTTAAACCATCACTTGTACCAATCCATATATATCCCTTACTATCTTGGAATATTATCTCTGCTGTAGATTGACTTATACCTTGTTCAATATTCAGATTATTGAATGTAATATTCTTATTACTTGCATATGATTCCAATAGACATGAGTTGAATATTATTATACTTAATAAAAATAATATAATACCTTTTTTAACAAATGTCTTTATACCCATATTATTTCCTTTCTTATTACTATAAATTTATTATGAATAACAATATATTACTATACATCGCCAAATTTTTCAATATTCTACATTTATCGACAAAAAATTTATTATATACCATTTAATCTATCTCAAACCATTTTTAGAAATTAAATTTAATATACGTTATTATAACTTATTTTAAATTTAAGTTTTAAATATATAAAAAACCATACAACCTTTTATATCGATTGTATGGTTTAATTTATATATTTTGCTAATCAATAGAATCACTATTTAATTTTTCATAAAATTTGTCTTTTGGTATTCTGATAAAATAATGTTCATTTTTATTTCTTTTAAATGTTATGCTTTCACCATTGTCATCAGTCGTTATGATAGCTTGAGTTTTATTACTATCATTTTCAATTTCAATTTCTATAGAATTTTTCATTGATTTAATTATATTATAAGATGCATTTTCTTTAGAATTATCTGAGTAATATATATCTATATCATTTTTCCAACCAATTCTCAATAATATATCATCTTCACTAGATCTACATTCCCAATAACCTTCAACATCATCTATTTGCAGTGTTTGTTTAGATGATGCTTGTGAATCTTCTAAGGTATTATCAGAAGACTTTTCTTTTAATTTACTACATCCAACCGACATAATTGTTATTAGCAATAAAATAATTAATTTCCTCATAAGTTTGGTTAACTCCATTTTATAACTTATTCAACACCTTTATATAAATGTCCTAATGTTGTGTCCATATCTTCAAAAACTTCAAGTGATTTTGCATCAGCTACAAAATCATTTTCTATTACATCTATAAATGATTCTGTTATTTTTTCTATTAATTCTGGTGTTTCATGTGTAAAATCAAGTCTGAATATATTTATTCCTGCTTCTGAAAGTTCATCTAAATTATTTATTAAGCAATTTGCACTTGAGTTATATATAGTACTTCTGCAGAATATATCTTGTGATACTCTGTACTCTTCGCCTTTAAAGTCTCTAAGTACATATTTACTTTCTTTACAGTTAGCACATCTTTTGTCTTTTTTACAGCTTCTTGCTACAACACCCATTGGACAATATTCACTTAACATCATTGGAATATATCCATATGCCACTGTTTCAATTTCAAGGTCTGTATATTGTGTAGTTTCTTTTATTTCGTGTAGATTTAATTCTTGTGATATACAGACAGTTTCTGCTCCTTCTTTTTTGTAGTGATTTATTGTTTCACTGTTGAATGGATTTAAATAATAATCTACATCAAATTTTACACTTTCACTATTTTCTTTATAATACTTAACTTGACCTAATGCTGAAATTTGAACATGGTCTTTGCAATATTCATCTGATTTTTCTAATCTTTTATATTCTCTATTTCTGACGATTCTAGGCGCACTATAAATTAATTTTTTATTATTTGCATTGGCCATTGTCATTGCTTGTTCTATAGTGCTTACATCTTCATAATAAATCATATCTATATCTAAGTTTAAGATTGATTTTAGAGCTTCTATATTATTTACTTTTACTCTTATTTTTGACTTATTGTCTGCATTTCTAGAATATATTTTAGGTGAATATTTTATATCGTTGTCTTTATACATTCTTCCCTTAACTGATATTCTCGCATTATCTAATAACTCAATTGCTTCTCTACGCATTTGATTTATTAAACTTATAGGCATACTTACACCCTCATCTAAGTTTATTTTTAATTGGTCAATTTCATAAGGTGTATTACCTAGTTTTTTAATTTGAGTTTCTATTTTTTCTTCACTTAAAGCTACTTTTAAAGCTTTTTCTACTAATTTATCACCTTGAACAGTTACTATATTTTCATTTTTATCTATTAATCTAAGTTCTGGATAACTGTCTAATTTAATAGATATTTCAGCATCAATTAGACTTTTAGCAAATTCTTTATCTTGTGTATAAGTTTTTTGAGCTCTATCAATTAAATCAGTATCTGAAGTTTTGAAAACTAGTTGATTCTTTTTAGCTTCTCCTATAAAGTCAAGTTCTATTGTTTCTCCTTTATAACCTATTTGAGTAATATCTTTTCCTTTTATTATTCTTCCGATAGTTCCTCCACCTAAGTTGATTCCATCACCTTTTTTAAGAGTTCCTTCTAGTTTTATTTTTAGTCTTTTCGCTTTTTTATTGTAATCTACTACTTTACCAACATAAAGACCTTGGTTGTTTGGCACATTGCTATTCATAACTTCCTCGCCAACTTCACCTAAAATAAGACCTTTTGTGAATTTTCTGTTGAATATAGTATATAAATCTTCCATTGTTTCGTCTGATATATTTACTTTTTTAGTAGTTTCATACTCATCAATAGCATCTCTATAACTTTTTATAACTGTAGCTACATATTCTGGCTTTTTCATTCTACCTTCAATTTTTAAAGATAAAACTCCAGTATCAATTATTTTATCAATTTCTTCAATTGTATTTAAATCTTTTGTACTTAATAGATAGTCTCCATTGTTGTGTATTTCTTCTCCTGTAGATATATCTATCATTGTGTATTTTTGTCTACAAGGTTGAGCACATCTTCCTCTATTTCCTGAGCGGTTTCCGATCATACTACTCATTAAACATCCACCAGAGTAACATACACATAATGCTCCATGAACAAATATTTCTATATCTACATTTGCATTATCACAAATATATTTTATTTCTTCTACTGTAAGCTCTCTCGCTAAAACTACTCTTTTAAATCCGATACTTTCTAAATATTGAACATCTTCAAGTGAGTGAGCAACCATTTGAGTACTTGCATGAAGTTCGAAATCTGGAAGTAACTCATGTATAAGCATTGCTGCTCCAATATCCTGCATTATAATAGCATCTACATCTATGTCATATAAAAATTTAGCATACTCTACAAAGTCTTCAAGCTCATTTTGTTTTATTAATGTATTTGTAGTAACAAAAACTCTTACGTCTCTTATATGAGCATATTTAACTGCTTCTTTTAGCTCTTCTCTATCAAAATTGTTTGCTGAAGCCCTAGCACTAAAATCTTTTCCACCTAGATATACAGCGTTGGCTCCATTTTGTACAGCTGCTTTTAAAGAATCAAATGAACCAACGGGTGCTAATAATTCTATTTCTTTCATAAATTTCTCTCCTATTTATCTATACTTATTTTTATAATTTACAAATATTAAAATTTACATACGATTACTATTATATCATCTTAAGTCAAAAAAAATATAGTTATGTATTTATTATTAGATTAAGATGATTTTCAAATTAATATAATACCAAGTTTTTTATAATATTAAACAGAAAATTCACTTCGTTCATGGCGCCAACGACTTCGTCCGTTGCTTAAAATTCACTTCGTTCATGGCGCCAACGAATCAAAGATTCCGTTGCTTAAAAGTTAATAGGTTGGAAATTATACATTATCCACAAACCAGATAATATATAATTTCCTTATAAAAATAAAAAAGGTTATTGAAGATATATTACTTCAACAACCTTTTTTATTTTTATATTAAAGAGATTCTCCAGCTACTTCTTCTGAGCTTGATCCTTCTTTAATTTGATTTTCTAATTCTGTTAACGCTAATTGCAGATTGAAAGATTTATTTTGCCATTCTGAAGAAAGATTTTCAGCTATTTCAGCCCTTTGTGTCATTTCATTTAATGAGTTTTGTAGGCTTTCTATCTGTGCTTTATAATCTTCTATTTCAGATTTGCTTCCCTCTGAAACATTGCTTAATCCATCAATTTGGTTTTGTTGTTCAGAGACTATATTATTTAATCTTTCTATTTCATGTCTACTATTTAAAAGTTCCATTTCTTTAGTGCTTAATATATTTCTTAATTCCGCTACTTGAGCTTCTATTTCTTCATTTGGTTGCCCTAGTTGCTCTTTTAATTTATCAATTTCGTTTAATAAATCTTCATTTTCACTAGAACATTCAAATAATAAATCTGCTAAGTTTAAAGATGTTAAAATTGATATTTTAAGTGAGCCTAAATTTGGAGCACTTTCTTTTAATTTTTCCATCTCACTATTTACATAATTAGCGATTGTAAGCATTTCTTTTTCGCTTTTTTCGCCAACCATTGTATAATTAGCGCCTTGTATTGTCACTATTACTTTGTTCATTAACTAATTCCCCCTACCAAAAGATGAGTTAGTTTGTTCTTAATTTAGCGTCTAGTTTTGATTCTAACTCACTTAAAATTTTATCATGAACCTTAGCTACATCTTCATCAGTAAGAGTTTTATCTTTGCTTCTATAAGTTATAGAATAAGCAACTGATTTGTATCCATCAGCTATTTGAGATCCTGTATAAACATCGAATAATTTATAGCTTTCAACTAAACCTTGACCATTAGCTTCTATTATTGCTTCTATTTGGCCTACATATACGTCTTTTTTAACTAATAGAGCTATATCTCTAGAAGTTGAAGGGTATTTTGGTAATGGATTGTAGATTATAGTTCTGTTTGAATTATCATATACTAAATCTAAGTCTATTTCACCAAGATAAACTCTTTGTGTTAAGTTATAGTTTTCTATAACTTCTGGATGTGCTTCACCAAATGTTCCAACATATTGTCCTTTATACATTATTGTAGCACATCTACCTGGGTGGAATGTAGAATTATTAGTTTCTGGTACTATTTCATATCCATCGAATCCTATTTCAGAGAATATTTTTTGTATAGAACCTTTTAATACGAAGAAATCTACATCTTTACCATACATACCTATACATAAGTGGTTGTTTTCTATTGGAAGACCTTCTTGTGGAGTAAAAGTATGTCCACATTCGAATACTAAAGCTTGTTCTACTTTTCTTGATGCATTAGTATATAATACATTTAAAGTAGATGGCATCATAGTTGTTCTCATTATTGAAGTGTCTTCACCTAATGGGTTTAATAATTTTATATAATTTCTTTTTGCACTATCAAGTGGTAATTTTATTTTATCTAATGATTTAGGACTTACGAAAGAATAAGTTAATATTTCATATAATCCTATACTTGTTGCTGTATCTTTTATTTTGTCCATGAATTTTTGTTTATCAGTTTTTATACCAGCAGTAACATTTCCTTCTAATTGTGCTGAAGGTATTTTATCAAATCCATAGATTCTAGCTATTTCTTCATAAACATCAGCTTCTTGTTTCATATCTAATCTAAAGTCTGGAACTTCTATTTCTATTTCTTCTGCTGATTTTAAGTTGCATTTGAATTCTAAGTCTTCTAGTATTTTAACGAATTCATCTAAAGTTATAGGTGCTCCTATGTTTTTGATTATTCTAGATGGATTTACATTTAATACAACTTTTTCTTGTTTGGTTGGATAATCTTCAGCTATTCCTTTAAGAACACGTCCGCATCCTAACATTTCAACTAATTGACAAGCTCTTTCAACACCTGTTTTTGATGTTTCAACAGCAACACCTTTTTCATATCTTCCTGAAGCTTCTGTTCTAAGTCCTAAAACTTTAGAAGTTCTTCTTATATTTTCTGCGTTGAATGCTGCACCTTCAAATAAAACTGCTGTAGTTTCTTCAGTTATTTCTGAGTTTAAACCACCCATTACACCAGCTAAAGCTATAGATTTTTCTCCATCAGTTATAACTAACATTTGGTCATCTAAAGTTCTTTCTACGTTGTCTAGTGTAGTGAATTTTTCTCCGTTTTCTGCAGTTTTTACTACTATTTTACCAGTTTTAACTTGGTTTAAATCGAAAGCATGTAGTGGTTGACCATATTCAAGCATTACAAAGTTAGTTATATCAACTATGTTGTTTATTGGTCTTACACCAGCTTCTATTAATCTTCTTTGCATCCAGTATGGAGATGGCCCTATTTTAACGTCTTTGATTATTCTAGCTCCATATCTCATACATAATTCTGGATTTTCTACTTTAACATCGAAGTCTATTTCTTCGTCACATTCTTTTACTTCTATTTGTGGGTATTTTGTTTTTTTGCCTATAGTTACAGCTGCTTCTCTAGCTATACCTATTATAGATCTACAATCAGGTCTATTAGCAGTTAATTCGAAATCTATAACTGCATCGTATAAACCTAATGCTTCTTTTATGTCTTTTCCGATTTCCATTCCATCGAAATCATTTAGTAAGTATATACCGTCTTTACTTTTGTCATCTACGTAGAATTCGTTTATTCCTAATTCATTAGCAGAACACATCATACCTTCTGATAATTCTCCTCTTAATTTAGAAGATTTTATCTTGATTCCGCCTGGTAATTTAGCTTTATCTAAAGCTACTGGAACTATGTCACCTTCACTTACATTTTTAGCTCCTGTACATATTTGTACAGTTTTTCCATTTCCAACTTCAACTTGGCAAACTACTAATTTTTCAGCATTTGGATGTGGTGCTATTTCTAAGATTTTACCAACTACTACATTTTCTATTCCTTCTCCGAAAAATTCTACAGTTTCAGTTTTTGTTCCTGTCATTGTCATCATGTCAGCGAACTCAACTGTATCTATATCTATATCAACGTAATCTTTAAGCCATTTTACAGGTACTAACATATCTATATTTTCCTCCTATTTTAAATTAAGTATTTAAATTTTTCCGTTTATCAAATCAAATTCTTTAGTTTTAGAATTTTAAAAATATAATTTCTTATAATTTATAAATTTATGTAAACTCAAAGTTTAATTAAAATTGTTCTAAAAATCTTATATCATTTTCAACTAAAAGTCTTATATCGTCTATTTCGTATTTAAGCATTGCAAGTCTTTCAACACCCATACCGAAAGCAAATCCAGAATAAACTTCAGGGTCTATACCACAGTTTCTAAGTACGTTTGGATGTACCATACCTGAACCAAGTATTTCTATCCAACCTTCACCTTTACACATTGAGCATCCTTCTCCACCACATTTGAAGCAAGTAACGTCTATCTCTGCACTTGGTTCTGTGAATGGGAAGTTGTGTGGTCTGAATTTAGTTTTAGTTTCTTCACCGAATAATTTCTTAACGAACATTTCAACAGTTCCTTTGAATTGAGCCATTGTTACATCTTTACCAACAACTAATCCTTCTATTTGATGGAACATTGGTGAATGTGTCGCATCTAATGAGTCGTTTCTGAAACATCTCCCTGGAGAAACTATTTTTATTGGTAACTCTTGACTTCTCATTGTTCTAACTTGAACTGGAGATGTTTGAGTTCTAAGTAATAAGTTTTCGTTAAAGTAGAATGTATCTGACATATCTCTTGATGGATGGTCTTTTGGTGCATTTAATGCATCGAAGTTATTTTCTACTGTTTCAACTTCTGGACCTTCAACAACTGAGAATCCAAGTCCCATAAATATTTCTGAAACTTCATCTATTATTTGAGTTATTGGATGTTTTTTACCAACATTAAAAACTTTTCCTGGCATAGTTACATCTATAACTTCTGATTGTAATTTAGCTTCTTGTTCTATTTTTTTAAGATTAGCTCTCTTTTCGTTTATTTTTGTTTCGATTAACTCTCTTACTTCGTTGGCAACTTTACCCATAACTGGTCTTTCTTCAGCAGATAATTTACCCATACCTTTTAATAATTTAGTTAATTCACCTTTTTTACCTGAATATTTTACTTTTATGCTATCTAATTCATCCATAGCAGAAACAGCTTGTATCTCTTCTAAAGCAGCTTCTTTTAATTTAAGTAATTGTTCTTTCACGTTATTTCACCCTTTCTTTAATTTTTTATTAAAATTCTAATTATTTTTCTAATTAAAAAAAGCTTTCATCCCAGCTAGGGACGAAAGCTATTATTCGCGGTACCACCCTAGTAGTTTATAAATACATAATTTATAAACCACTCGAAGAAACTTAACGCGTTTCAAACGCCAAAGCCTACTATAGTTTCAGCCTTGATACTCCAGAGTGAACTTCTTTTAAACTATCTATATAATACTTCCAGCCTTGGTATTACTCTCTGTTATAGAGTTATTTAAAATACTTTTCTCTTTCATCGTAAATTATATTTAATACATATTCGACTAATTGCGCCTGTATTTTTGTATACGCAAATAATTATAACATATGTAATTTTGCCTTTCAACAATTAGGATAAATATTTTTTAATCTCATACATAAGCACAGCTGCACTAATTGCTGCGTTTAAAGATTCTGCATTTCCGTAAATAGGTATCTTAACTAGTTTGTCTGACTGCGCAATTAATTCATCATTAATTCCATTTGCTTCATTACCTATTACTAAGGCAATTTTACCGTCGTATGTAGTTTCGTGATAGTAATTGTCAGTTTGTAAATAGCTTGATACTATGTTAAAATCATTTGATTTTAAGAAGTTTACTGCATCATCTTGAGTTGCATGTATTATATTCATATCAAATATAGAACCCATAGTTGATCTTATTACTTTTGGATTGTATATATCTACACAGCCTTTTAGAAGGATAACTGCATCTACACCTGCACTATCGGCTGTTCTTATTATTGTTCCCATATTTCCAGGGTCTTGTATTCTATCCAAAATTAATACAAACTTATCGTCTTGGTTAATATTATTGACTAAATCTCTTTCTTTATACTCTAATACAGCTAAAATTCCTTGTGTATTTTCAGTATCTACCATCTCTGAGAATATTTTATTTAAAGTTTTATATACTTTTATTCCTTTGTTTTCTAGTTCTATTAAGAAGTCTCTATGCTCTTGTTTTTTCTCGAAATCTTCATTTATAAAAACATATTCTAATTTTGCATCACACTCTAATGCTAAAGTTAAAATTCTGTATCCTTCTATTATAAATTTTTTTTCTTTATTTCTACCTTTAGTTTTTAATAAAGACTTTGTATATTTAATTTTGTCATTGTCCTTACTCTTAATTATGTTAATCATCTTTTTCTCCTAGTTAAAATTTAATCATGTAAAATTATATCACCTATTTTATCTGTATTTCCGATAATAATTAAAATATTTTTCTCTTGCATTTTATAGTTTGGAGAAGGCATAACTTTTAGTCCGCTTGGAGTTTTTACTGCCAATACAGTAATATCATATTTTGCTCTTAGATTTAACTCTATTATTGTTTTACCAACCCAATTTGTCGGTGTAACAATTTCCATAATTGAGTATTCTGGGTCTAGGTTAATTTGGTCTAAGATATTTTCTGATGCTAAATTATAAGCAAGCCTAATACCCATATCTCTTTCTGGGAATACTACTTTGTCTGCTCCAATTTTATATAATACCTTTGCTTGTAACTCGTCTTTTGCTTTACAAACAATTTTAGGTACGCCCATCTCTTTAGCCATTATTGTTACCATTATAGATGCTCTTATATCCGAACTTATTGCAACTATTACGACATCAAAATTGCCTAATCCAATACTTTTTAGATCTCTCTCTTCTGTAACATCTACTATTGCTGTATGCGTAACTTGTTCAGCTATATTTTCAATAGAATCCTCATCTTTATCTATAACCATTACTTCATTTCCTAATTGGCACATCTTTTTAGCTACAGATGAGCCAAATCTACCACATCCGATAACAATATATTGTTTATCTTTGCCCTTACTATTAAAAAATGTTCTTTTCATATATCAATACCTCTTATTTTCTATTAACCTATTATTATTTTTCCTTTTGGTCTTTTTATGTTTTTATCTTTTTTAACTATATTAATTGATAGTATTGCTGTAAATATAGTTAATGAACCTACTCTTCCTAGGAACATCAATATCATTATTATAAACTTTCCTATTGTATTTAAATTTGGACTTCCGCCTATACTCAGACCGACTGTCGCATATGCTGACATCACTTCAAATACACATTCTATAAGTGAGAACTGAGGATTAGTTATTGATAAAGCTAATGTACCAACTATAAATATAAAAATTGCTATAAAGAATATAACTATAGCTTTTTTAATCGCTTCAGAACTTATACTTCTCTCAAATATATGTATTTCATCTTTCCCACATAAGAAATCTTTAACTGTTAAAAATAGTATAGCTACTGTAGTCGTTTTGATTCCACCACCTGTAGAAGCTGGTGATGCTCCAATTAACATAAGCATTACCATTAAAAATATTGTTGGCTCTTTTGTTAAACCAAGGTCTATACTGTTAAATCCAGCTGTTCTAAGTGTTGATGTTTGGAATATAGAAGAAAGTACTTTTCCCTTCATATTCATATTTCCTAAAGTATCTGGGTTGTTATATTCTACTCCAAGTATAAAAACAAATCCTATAAGTAATAGTATTGCTGTTGATACGATAACAAGTTTTGAATGAACATTTAATTTAGAAAATCTTTTATTTTTTAGTACATCTAATATGACAGGATATCCCAATCCCCCAAGTATTATAAGTAACGATACAGTTATCATAATAAATGAATTATCATAAAATGATGTTAATGATGAAAACTCCCCACTTATAGAACCCATTAAATCAAAACCAGCATTACAAAATGCAGAAATTGAATGGAAAAATCCATATGCTAATCCAGTAATAATACCAAATTTAGGGATAAAACTTATAGATAATAAAATTCCCCCAATACATTCAATTGCTAATACCATTAGTATTATTTTTCTAGTTAAACTTACAATTCCAGATAAATCAATTTGATTTAGAGATTCTTGTATTAATAATCTCTCTTTTAAGTTTATTTTTTTACCTCTTATTAAAGAAATCATTGTTGCAATAGTCATAAATCCTAAACCACCGATTTGAATAAGTGATATAATTACAACCTTTCCAAATAAACTCCAGTGTGTAGCTGTATCAAATACGACCAATCCTGTGACACACACTGCTGATGTAGCAGTAAACAGTGAATCTACAAAATTAGTTCCTTGACCGCTTTGGCTTGAAATTGGTAAAGATAATATTGCTGCTCCTAATAATATTATAAATAAAAATCCCGCAGTAATAATTTGAACCGAACTCCACTTTTCAAGAAATCTAATATTCTTATGCATGATTCTCAACTCAAAAATTTCCTCCTTTTATTTATTAAAATAAATCAAGTTATATAATAAATTATTATATGATAAATCTCATATTTTAACAATAATCCACACTATAAAACAATTTATATTGTATTAAATTTTAATTTATTTTTATCATTTTGAATGAATTTAATGCTAATGTGACTTTTTTATTTGAATTATTTTTAAAGTTTTAAATTTAAAATCAAATATTACTCATAACTTAGATAATATATAATTTTCATACAATTAAAAAAAGCGAACTCTAATGAGTTCGCTTTTATCTATAATTAAGCTAATTTAGCTTTAGCTACTTCTACTAATTGAGCAAATCCAGCTGGATCTTGTATAGCCATTTCAGATAACATTTTTCTGTTAACTTCAACACCTGCTAATTTTAATCCATTCATTAATCTTGAATAAGATATACCATTCATTCTAGCAGCTGCATTTATTCTTTGTATCCAAAGTTTTCTGAAGTCTCTTTTCTTTAATTTTCTTCCTATATATGCATTTTTTAATGCTTTCATTACGAAAGTATTTGCTGGTCTATATAATTTGCTTCTAGATCCTCTGTATCCTTTTGCAAGTTTTAACACTTTTTTATGTTTTTTACGAGCGTTCATTGCGCCTTTAACTCTTGCCATGTCGATGACCTCCTTATGTTTTTCGATTATTTTTTATTTTGTGTTTTTTTGTACTAATCCGTTCTGATTAGTTTATCTTTATTAATTAATTCTAATTAATATGGTAATAATTGAGCTATTCTTTTAGCATCTCCATCGCTAACTATAGCAGATTTTCTTAAGTTCATTTTAGTTTTTGGAGATTTTTTAGTTAATATATGACTTTTGTAAGCTTTATTTCTTTTTAATTTTCCGCTTCCTGTTTTTCTAAGTCTTTTTGCAGCTCCTCTATGAGTTTTCATTTTTGGCATGATAACTTCCTCCTCTCAGTTAATCGTCAATAAAATCTATTTATCTTATCTGTTTATTTTTTTGGATCTATAATTACAACCATGTTATTCCCTTCAAAAGCAGGGGCTTTCACTGGTTCACCAAACTCTTTAACAATTTCTATGAATTTAAGCATTACTTCTTTACCAATGTCTTTATGTCCTAATTCTCTACCTCTAAAACGAAGTTCTACTTTTACCTTGTCGCCTTTTTTAAGGAATTTAATAGCATTATTCGCTTTAGTATTTAAGTCGTTTGATTCAATACCTGGTCTTAATCTTATTTCCTTAACAGCTATTGTTTTTTGTTTTTTCTTAGCTTCTTTTTCTTTTCTAGCTTGTTCGTATTTATATTTACCATAGTCCATAATTTTACAAACTGGTGGTTTAGCATTAGGAGAAATTTTAACTAAATCTAAATTTTTTCCGTTTGCTATTATTTGAGCTTCTCTGGCAGACATTATTCCAAGTTGTTCTCCAGTTTCAGAGATTATTCTTAACTCTTTATCTCTTATTTGATCATTGATTGATAATTCTTTGCTAATTGTAGGACACCTCCAAATTATTATATTAAATATAAAATAAAAAGCGAATGAGAATTCATCCGCTATAAGTCATCAAAATTATACTATCTTAATGATAGTCTATACTTATATTTACCTTACTAACTCTAGTTGCAAGGTGAGAATGAAATTCTTCTTATTTTCTTTTGTTATCTTGTTACCGTATCAATTATACAACTTTAATGATGCGGTGTCAACTGTTTTTTAACTTCTAATTTTTGTCGTACAATATATAATATGCTAATTTTTAAATTATGCAATCATATTTTTATAAGTTTTGCTCTTTTTTTATTATAACTTATTATTCATTAAATTTCACGTTTTAAATATTTCCAATATAAAACCTTTTTTATTTTTATACTAGATTTTAATTGTAGTATTTCATTATTTTAGAATAATAAAATGTCAGCTGGTTATACTTACTGTAAGACATCTTAGTTTACATAGTTTAATTTTGTTGTAAAATCATAATAAAACTTCACATCATTGGAAAAAATAATATAAAGGAAAATTCTATTACCTGAGGTGCAAGATATGAACTTACTTAATAATTTTTTTAAAAAACTAAATAATCCTGTTCCTGCTTTTGTTCACACTAAACTCGAAAAAGAGAATAATACTGAACCTTCACTGAGCACAAAACCTAAAACAACATTTAGAGATGTTGCCGGACTCGAAGAAATAAAAGAAGAACTATTTGAAGTAGTAGATTTCATGAAATGCCCAGAAAAATATCAAAAAATGGGCGCTAAAGTTCCCAAAGGGATTTTATTTTACGGTCCACCTGGAACAGGTAAAACACTTTTAGCATGTGCCGTTGCAGGAGAAACAAACGCATCATTCTTTAATGTTACAGGTTCTGAATTTGTTGAAAAATACGTAGGCGTAGGAGCTAAAAGAGTTAGAACTTTATTTGAAAAAGCGAGAAAAGAAGCCCCAAGTATCATATTTATTGACGAAATTGATGCTATAGGAGCAAAACGTCACCTAGAAAGCAATAACGAAAAAGACCAAACTCTTAATCAACTTTTAGTTGAAATGGATGGGTTCAATAAGGATTCAAACATTATCATAATAGGTGCAACTAATAGACTTGACCTTCTAGATGATGCCCTTTTAAGACCAGGAAGATTTGATAGACACATTCATATTAGTGCTCCAAATGTGCGTACTAGATATGAAATTTTAAAAGTTCATACTAATAATAAACCATTAGATAAATCAGTAGATTTAGATTTATTAGCTAAAAAAACACATGGATTTAATGGTGCCCATCTAGCCAACATAGCTAATGAAGCTGCAATATATGCTGTTAGAGATGCTAGCGAAGTTGTAACTTCGGAACACTTCGATAAAGCTCTTGAAAGAGTTATCGCAGGTGTCGAGTGTAAAAGTTCCGCCCTAATCGAAAAAGAAAAAGAAATTGTTTCTTATCATGAGGCTGGACATGCATTAGTTAGCAATATCTTAAATTTATGCAAAATCCAAAAAATATCTATAGTCCCTAGAGGTGAAGCATTGGGTTATGTTCTTCAACTCCCAGACGAAGATAGATATATTTACACAAAAACAGAACTAATATCAAAAATACAAATACTATTAGCTGGAAAAGCAACCGAAGAATTAATATTTAACCATCAATCAACTGGTGCCAAAGACGACTTACAAAAAGTAACAGACATAGCAACTAACATGGTATGTGATTATGGTATGAGCAAATTAGGTTTAATAACTATTGATAAAAATACTAAGAATTTTTTATCGGAACCTATCCAAAAAGAAATAAACAACATTGTAAATACATGTTATGAAAATACACTAAAAATTCTTAGAGAAAATATCAATGATTTACATATAGTTTCAAAATTCCTATTCGAAAATGAAACTATGACTTGTGACCAATTAGAAGATCTCATTAGAAAAGAAGCAGCCAATTAAAATTATTCTATAAAAAGTCCTATAAATTTAGGACTTTTTATATGTTTATGTTTTTTTAAGTTGCCTTAAGCAGAAGTAACAGACGTTGCAAACGCTATATATGATGGAACTGATGCAATAATGCTTTCAGGAGAAACTGCTGCAG
>NZ_JADPET010000049.1 GCF_015667935.1 Clostridium sp. 1001270J_160509_D11
ACAAAACTCAGAAAAAAGTGCAAATATCCAAATTTCACAAGCAGAACAAGAAATAAAAAATGGACAAGCTGAAATATTAAATGTAGTAGCTTTATCTGTTACTTTAATTATATGATACCCATATTGAGTTTCAACTATGTCTGAAATTTCATTTTTATCTAATGCAAATGCAGCATTGCTAAATTCTTCAACCATTTCTCCAGCAGTGAAATCGCCTAAATTACCTCCAGATGAAGCATTTGCACTATCATCTGAATATTCTTTAGCTAATTCAGCAAAGTCTTCACCTGATTTAGCTTTTTGAAGTACTTCTTCAGCTTTTTGTTTAGCTGCAGCTTTTTCTTTATCAGATAACTCATTTCCACTATCATCTTGAGTTGATATTAATATATGAGATGCAGTTACTGTATCATATGACTCTTTATTTTTTTCATATTCTTTCTTTAAAGTACTTTCATCTACTTTTGTATTTTTATTATAATACTCTTTATAAGCACTATATGCTAATTCTCTAGTTAAAATATATTTTAAGAATTCATCATTTATACCAGCTTTTTTAGCTTGTTCTTTTGTCGAATCATTGCTATTTACAGTTTCATTAAAAGTATCTACTTGTTCTTGAACTTCTTTATCTGTTGGAGTTACTTTAACTTCTTTAGCTTTTTGATATACTACTTCTGATTGTTCCATTGATACAAGTATTTGAGATTTGAAAGCATCCCAATAAGTTTGTTTTTCATCACTTTTACTTTTTGAATCGCTAGAACTTGCTGTATCTTCCATTTCAGTTTTCCAAACTGAAGATGTATATCCGTAATTAGATTCATATACTAACTTAGTCCAGTTAACATAAGTTTCAAAATATTTAGCAGGTATTTTTTCACCATTTACTGTTGCAACTGCCTTGTCAGAACACCCTATCATGCTTATCCCTAAAACAAATGATAGTACTAACGCCATAACTTTTTTCATATCATGCACCTCTTCATATTATTTTTCGTTTAGCTTACACATTTTTTCTAGTAAATCTACTAATTCATTTACAATTTTGTAGCCAACCTTTTCTTTAGTTTTGTATCTTGTTAAAGGTACTAAACTAATTTCATTTTGATTTTGAGTGACTCTTTCTATCTTTAGTTTTTTGCACATAGATTTTATATATGCTATATAAAGTAAAGTTTGAACTGATCTAGGTACATCTGAGAATCTATCTACTAATTCTTCTTTAACTTCTTCCATATCATCTTTATTTTCTATAGATGCTATTTTCTTATACATTTCTATTTTATCAATCTCTTCTGAAATATAAGAATTAGGAATATATGCATTTACAGCTAAGTTAATTTCGACATCTATAGGTTCTTCTATTACCTCGCCTTTTACTTTCTTTATAGCCTCGTTTAGCATTTTTACATATAAATCATAACCTATCACTGCCATGTGACCATGTTGTTGTGCTCCTAGGATATTTCCAGCACCTCTTATTTCTAAGTCCCTCATAGCTATTTTAAACCCAGAACCAAATTCTGTAAACTCCCTAATTGCTTTTAGTCTTTTTTCTGCTATTTCACTTAATACTTTGTCTTTTTCATACATTAAATATGCATAACCTTGTCTAGAACTTCTACCTACTCTACCTCTTAACTGATAAAGCTGAGCAAGCCCCATTTTGTCTGCATCATATATAATCATTGTATTTGCATTTGATATATCCATTCCTGTTTCAACTATTGTTGTACAGACTAACACATCATATTCTTTATTTAAAAATCCTAATATAATATTTTCAAGTGCCTTAGATGTCATTCTACCATGTGCAACAGCTACTCTAGCATCTGGTACTAATTTTTGTACCATACTCGCCATCTCTTCAATCTGTTCCACTCGATTATAGACGAAAAATACTTGTCCACCTCTAGCGATTTCTCTTTCTATTTCATCTTGAATTATACTTTCTTTTGCTTCTACAACATAAGTTATAACTGGATGTCTTTCTTGTGGTGGCTCTTCAATTACACTCATATCTCTTATTCCACTTAATGACATATGTAACGTTCTTGGAATAGGAGTTGCTGATAATGTAAGTACATCAACAGTATTTTTTATCTTTTTAAGCGATTCTTTGTGTCTAACTCCAAACCTTTGCTCCTCATCTATTACTACTAGTCCTAGATTAGGTAAGTTTATATCATCAGATACTATTCTATGTGTTCCGATAAGAATATCCACTAAACCTTTTCTAGCATCATTTATTATTTCTCTTTGTTGTTTAGCCGTTTTGAATCTACTTAAAACTTCTACTCTTATTGGATAGTTTTCAAATCTCTGTTTAAATGTGTTGTAATGTTGTTGAGCTAATATAGTTGTTGGAACTAATATAGCGACTTGCTTTTGGTCCATACAAGCCTTAAATGCTGCCCTTATAGCAACTTCTGTTTTACCATACCCAACATCTCCACAGACAAGTCTATCCATTACTTTTGATGATTCCATATCTTTTTTAGTTTCTTTAATTGCTTTTAACTGATCTTCAGTTTCTTCATATGGAAACATTGATTCAAACTCTTTTTGCCAAACTGTATCTTTAGAGAATTTATATCCTTTTACCTTTTCTCTTTTTGCATAAAGTTCAACTAAATCTTTAGTCATATCTTCTATTTCACGTTGAACTTTTGCCTTTGCTTTAGTCCATTCATTTGTTCCAAGCTTATTTAATTTAACCTTTTGAGCATCTGCACCTATATATTTTTGAACTTTGTCCATTTGGTCTATAGGAACATATAAATTATCTCCACCTTGGTAAATTATTTTTAGGTAGTCTTTCTTAACTCCATTAACTAATATCTGTTCAATACCTGTATATCTACCTATACCGCTATTTTCATGAACTACATAGTCTCCTATTTTTAAATCTAAAAATGATTCTATTTTTTGTCCATTTTTATTTTTCTTCTTTTTAGATTTTTTAGAAACTTTTTTATTTACGCCTATTATTTCACTATCAGTTATTACTTGGAATTTAATAGATTTATATTCAAATCCCTTGCTAAGATTGGCTGGAACAATAACTATTTGTGATGACTTTAATTCTATATTTCTGCTTTTTGATATAGCTACTTCTAAACCTAAGTCAAATAAATCTTTATGTAGCTTTTTACATCTATCTGTAGAATTTACAGCTAGTATAACTTTGTATCCGTTATATCTAAGTTTATTTAAATCTTCTACTAGCACATCTAATTTTGAGTTGTAAGAAGGTACTTCTCTAGAATCAAAATTAATAATATTAGTAACAGAAAATCCGTTTACTGGCTTTGGTAACAGAGAATTTATAATTAAATTCTTGTTCTCTAATAAGAATGGTAACTCGTCATATGAATAAATTAAATTACCTTGATTTTTTATTGCTAAACCTCTTTCAAGATTTAGATTAAAATTATCATTAAACTCATTTACAAAGTTTTCACATCTTTCTTTTAGCCTAGATATATCATTTATAACTACTATTGCGTTGTCTGGTAAGTAGTTAAATATACTTTTATTATTTTCTTCATATAAATAATCTATATAGTTTTCTACCCCTTGGAAGTATGTCTTTTGGGCAATATTTTCTATATTATTAAACACATCATCATCTGTATACTGATTTGTTTCAAGTTGTATCTTTTCAACTGCTGATGTTGTATCTTCTGGATATATAAATTCACGCGATGGTGTGATCACTACTTTTTTAATTTTTTCTATTGATTTTTGTGAAAAAACATCAAAAGTACGTATAGAATCGATTTCATCATCGAATAACTCTATACGAATAGGATTAGTATATTCTAATGAATATATATCTATTATTCCACCTCTAATACTGAATTGACCTAGCCCTTCTATTCTTGAGACTCTTTCATAACCCAGTCTGACTAATTTTTGACTTAATTCCTCTAAATCGATAATATCTCCAATTTTATAAGTATATATATTATCTAATAAAACATTTTTAGGTATATACTTTCTTAATATTGCATCTACAGATGTAACAACGATTGTTTTTTGTTTTTTAGCCAGTTTTAATAGTACTCTTAATTTCTTTGCTTCTTCATTTCTATCTTTTGCATCTAGGTGATAAAAATAAATTTCATCACTGCCTAAATACTCCACCTTATCCTTAGTATAAAAACAAAGTTCATTGTAGACCTTCTTTGCCTCCAAATCACTGTTTGCAATAAACAAAGTAGGTCTAGCTAGTTCTTTAAATATAGAATAAGTTATATGTGGCTTTTGCATATCTAAGAGACCATTTAGTTGTAATGATCCCTCTTTATTGCATATTGTATTTATAATCTCATTATACTCATTTGAGTTTTTTAAAGGGTATACAAAAACATCCTCCATATAGCCCCTCCTTATTTTACATTATATCTATTCATTGCTAAATCTAGATCTTGTCTAATAGCGCAATCAATTGCTGCTACAGCATTTTCAAAACTTTCATTAAGTGATTTTTCATCTTCTTTTGCAAATCTAGATAAAACAAAATCTGCTAAATCTTGTCCATTTTTAGGTTTTGAGATTCCAACTCTTACTCTTGGGAATTCATTAGAACCTAGGCATTTAATTATAGATCTCATTCCATTATGAGTTCCACCACTACCTTTTTTTCTAATTCTAATTTTACCTACATCTAAGTCGATATCATCATATATTACTATTACATTTTCTAAATCAACGTTATAGTAATTGCATATATCTACTACTGATTCTCCACTTAAATTCATATACGTCATAGGTTTAACTAAAATTACTTTTTCAGTTCCAACTCTTCCTTCACCTATCAATGCTTTATGTTTTAATTTACTTACGTCTATTGAATATTCCTTTGCCAAAAGATCTATAACATTAAATCCAACATTGTGTCTTGTTTTTTCGTATTTGTCTCCTGGATTTCCTAATCCCACTATTATATACAAAATTTTCGCCTCCTTATAAACCATTGTTTATCATTTCAAAATAGATTTTTATTATATCATATTGTGTTAGTATAATTAAAATTGTAGCCATAGAAATAAATGGCGTAAAAGGTATTCTCCTCTTTAAGTCCACTTTCTTTTGCTTCAAGATTATTAAAATTCCAAATAAAGAAGTTATAATAAAAGATAATGCGAATATATTAAAGCTGTGTTTTGCACCTAATACAAAACAGCATAATCCATAAACTCCTATATCGCCTTCTGCAAATGCCCTTGTAAATTTACAAATTAAAAAAGACAATAGAAGACCTATTATTAAACCAATAAAATGGTCTAATAACTCTGTATGAGGAATTCTAGCCAATATAAATATTATACTCTGAACTATTATACCACTAACTACTGTTATATCGTATACAAAACTTGTTCGAAAATCTATTATAGAAATCACAACTATAAATGGGATTAATAGTAAATAACTTATAGAATTTAAAGTTATATCATATTTATTATATATTAACAGTAAAGTTATTATACTTGTTAAATACACTATTATACTATTAGATAAAGAGTACTTCATTTCCTTGCATATTAAGTATATTAATTTATTTTCTATATAAGAAATTATAAAAAAAATAGTTATTATTGCATAAATCATATAAAATTTTTAAGATGGATTTTACTTTTCATTTTAAATTTTTATTATTTTTTCGATATATTGTAAATCATTACATCGATTTATTAAGGTTTCTTTAGATATCAAACCCTGTTTATAGAGTCTCGAAATGTCTTGGTCCATAGAGAACATATTTTGTTTTGATGAAGTTTGGATAATATTTTGAATTTGATATATTTTATTTTCTCTAATAAGATTACTTATTGCAGTATTTGTAATCATGACTTCAGTTGCAACTATACGAGATTTTTCATCAATTGTAGGAATTAGTTGTTGAGATACAATTCCTGTGCATGCTGTGGATAATTGACTTCTAATTTGTTGCTGTTTAGATGATTCAAATGTATCGATTATTCTATCTATAGTTTTAGCCGCTCCTATAGTGTGCATAGTAGAAAAAACTAAATGACCCGTTTCTGCTGCTCTTAATGCTATAGAAATACTTTCAGCATCTCTCATCTCTCCTATTAAAATTACATCTGGATCTTGTCTTAAGCTTGATTTTAATGCTGAATTAAAGTTCTTTGAATCTCTTCCTATTTCACGTTGATTTACAATACTTTTTTTATGAGTGTGGATATATTCTATAGGGTCTTCTAAAGTTATAATATGACATTCTCTATTTTCGTTAATCAAATCAATTAAGCTTGCTAGTGTACTAGATTTTCCACTTCCAGTTGGTCCTGTAATTAAAACTAATCCCTTTTGTTTTTTAGTAAATTCTCTCATGACTTCTGGAAGTTTTAATTCTTCAAATTTAGGGATATTGTTTGGAATTATTCTTAGTGCTATAGCGTAATTGTTTTTTTGTTTATAAATATTTACTCTAGCTCTATGTCTATTAGGTAATGAAACAGAAAAATCCACATCTCCATATTCTTTGATTTTATTCATAAGACTTTCATCCGTAATCTGGTTTACTAAGTTATACACATCGTTATTTGATAATAATTCATTTGATAATTTTTTAAATTTGCCATTTATTCTAGCAACTGGGGATAAGTCAACGGTAATATGGATATCTGATGCATTTAGAGTGATCGCTTCATCTATTATTTGATATAAATCCATCTATCTCTCCTTTCTAAAAATTACTTATATGTGGATAATCATATAAATACAAGTAATTTATTTTTTAAGTATTTGTATTATCGTTAAATTTTAATATTTATATACAGTTCTAGATTAAATAACTTTATTTTTTGACCTATACAGAGGCTCTATGATTTATAATTTATAATTTTTAATATAATCCTAGATTTAACTAAAAATCAAAAAAATATTGCCCAAGTGATTATCACTTGGGCAATACCTACGATCAATAAATTCTTATATAATTTTCTTATTAGAATAATACACTAACAGATTCGTTATTGAATATTTTCTTGATTGCATCTGCAAATAAGTCTGCTACTGTTAATACTTCTATGTTGTCTAATTTCTTTTCTTCTGGAAGTTTTATAGTATCTAATACTATTAACTTAGTTATAGAAGATTCTTTTATTCTTTCTATAGCTGGTCCAGATAAAACAGCATGTGTACAACAAGCATATATATCTTTAGCCCCAAATTTCTTTAATGCATTAGCAGCATTTGTTATTGTACCTGCAGTATCGATCATATCGTCAAGCATTATGATATTTCTATCTTTAACATCTCCAATTAGGTTCATAACTTCTGAAACGTTAGCTTTTGGTCTTCTCTTATCAATTATTGCTAGTGGAACATCTCCATCTAATTGATTAGCAAATTTTCTAGATCTAGTAACACTTCCTAAGTCTGGTGAAACTACTGTTATGTCCTCTAATCCCATTTTATTAAAGTAGTTAGCTAATAAGTTTTGTCCTAAAAGGTGATCTACTGGTATATCGAAATATCCTTGTATTTGTGCAGCATGTAAATCCATAGTTAACACTCTGTCTGCTCCAGCTGCTGTTAATAAGTTTGCAACTAATTTTGCAGTAATTGGATCTCTTGATTTTGCTTTTCTGTCTTGTCTTGCATATCCATAGTAAGGAATAACTGCTGTTATTCTACCTGCAGATGCTCTTTTTAATGCATCTATCATTATTAATAATTCCATTAAGTTTTGGTTTACTGGATTATTTGTAGATTGAACTACGAAAACGTCACATCCTCTTACTGTTTCATTCATGTTTACAGATATTTCTCCGTCACTGAATTTAGTAACTACACAATCTGAAAGTTTAACTCCTACTTTTTCAGCTATTTTAGCTGCTAGTTCTGGGTTTGCATTACCAGTGATTATTTTAATCTCACTTCCGCTAGTATTCATTATTATCCTCCCGAAAAATTTATATATTATATTATTAGACAATTATGTCTATTAAAGGCAAATTTATTTATTATTTTTAGCGTCTTTTGCTTCTTTTCTAGCTACCCAACCTTCTTTAACAACTTGTCTTTGTCTTGCTATAGCTAATGCTCCATCTGGAACATCTTCAGTTATAGTAGAACCTGTTGCTATATATCCTTTATGTTGTATATGAACTGGGGCAACTAAGTTTGAGTTAGAACCTATAAAAGCTCCATCTTCCACAACTGACCTAAATTTATTTTTACCATCATAGTTTACAAATACTACTCCACATCCTATATTAACATCTTTTCCTACATCTGCATCTCCTATGTAAGATAAGTGTGATGCTTTTGAGTAATCTCCTATGTTAGCATTTTTAACTTCTACGAAATCTCCTATTTTAACGTGGTTTCCTACGTTACTTTTTGGTCTTAAATAAGCATAAGGACCAACAGTCGTATTTTCGCCAACAGCGCTATCTATTATAGTAGATATTTTTATTTCTGTAAAATTACCTATTTTAGAATTTGTTATAGAAGAATTCATTCCTATTATACATTCTTCACCTATTTCAGTGTTTCCTTTTAACATTACACCTGGTTCTATAATTGTATCCTTACCGATTTGTACATTTGACTCTATATATGTATTTTCTGGGTTGATTATTGTAACTCCATTATCCATATGTCTTTTATTTATTCTTTTTCTCATGATTGCTTCGGCTTGTGATAACTGAACTCTTGAATTTACACCCATAAGTTCTTCTATAGTAGCCCCTACAAAAGCTCCTACTTTAGAACCTCTATCTTTTATTATTTTCATAGTATCAGTTAAATAATACTCTCCTTGAGCATTATTGTTATCTAATAGATCTAATGCTTCTTTTAGTTTATCACCTTTGAAACAATAAATTCCTGAATTGATTTCATTGACAGCTAATTCTTCTTCATTAGCATCTTTTTGTTCTACTATTCTTGCGAAGTTTCCTTCTGAATCTCTTATAACTCTTCCGTATCCTGTTGGATCGTCAACTTTAGTTGTTAAAACAGTAGCCATATATTCATTTTCTAAATGATAATCAAATAGCTTTTTAAGAGTTTCTTCTTCTATTAAAGGAGTATCTCCACATAGTACAACTATTATATCATCATCATTAATAGTATCTTTAGCCATTTTAACAGCATGACCTGTTCCTAATTGCTCAGTTTGCATTACTACAATAGCATCTTGTGGTATTACATTTTTTACAGTTTCAGAACCGTGTCCTAATATAACTACGACATCGTTCACACCTGATTTATTTGAAATATCAATTACATGGTTTACCATTTCTTTTCCACATACTTTATGTACTACCTTAGGGTTTTTAGATTTCATTCTAGTACCTTTTCCAGCAGCAAGTATTATTGCTTTAAAGTTCATTATTTCACTCCATTCATATAAATATTTTCTGTAAAGTAATTATTTACATACAATATTATATACTTTTGTCCGTTTTTTTTCTCAATAAAGTTGTATTTTTTTCAAAAACGTATGAAAAATATTATAGTATGCTAAATAAATCGTATAGATACATATTAATATCCGTATTTATCTCTAATAATATAACATTTTTTATTGAAAATTGCTAGGTTTTTCGCATTAATAATAATTAGTGTAAAAATGAGTTCTTACTACAGTATGATAATATCTCAAATTATGTATTTTTATACAAAAAAACCGAATCTTATGATTCGGTTTTAATATATAACAAATTAAATTATAAACTTATTCAGCAGCAACTTCTAATTGAGCTAAAGCTTCATGATAAGCTTTTAAAACTGCATCTTCAAGAACTTGTCTCATTTCTGCATTTATTGGATGAGCTATATCTCTAAAGTTACCTTCTCCTACTTTTCTACTTGGCATAGCAATAAATAGTCCATTATGACCTTCTATTACCTTAATGTCATGAACAACAAATAGGTTATCGAAAGTTATAGAAACTATACATTTCATCTTTCCTTCGTTTGTTATTTTTCTTACTCTTACGTCAGTTATGTTCATTCTCAATATCCCCCTTTATGATTTTGACAAAATATTACTTATTATAAACTGTATTCTAAATAATTCTATAAAGAAAACTGATATCCTCTTTTTTTTTGAATTTTAATTAAATTTTTCTAACTATCGTATTATTTATCATCAGATTCAAATTGTGAATCTCTATATTCATCTTTAAATGTTTTGAAATTAGGTTTTGCTATTATACTATCTCCGTTATTATCTATTTCAATTAATGATATGTAATCCTTTACCATTTTTTCTTGAGGTTTTGTTGTAGATATAAATACACCTGTACCCATTACTTGTGCTCCGAACTCATGCATTAAATCTGTCATACCTTTTAATGTTCCGCCACCTCTCATGAAATCATCAATTAATATAACCTTACTATTTGGTTTTAATGCTTTTCTAGGTAAACTCATACTTTCTACTTTGTTGTTTCCACCAGTAACATAAGTCATACTTAATGTTGGTCCTTCTGAAACTTTCATATCTTTTCTTATTATAACTAGAGGTAGATTCATAGCTTTAGCTGTCATAAGTGCCATAGGAATACCTTTTGTTTCCATAGTTACTACATAATCAGCTTCAGTGTAATCTAAATTAGAAGCAAAGATTTTTCCGATTTTAGCAACTATAGCTGGATTGTAGATTAAATCTATTAAATATAAGAAACCTCCTGAAAGTTTTCTTGAGTCATCATTTACTTTTTCACATAATTCCATTAAGAATTGTTTATTTTCTTCAATTGATGTTTTTGGTATATATTTAACTCCTCCAGCAGCTCCTGAAATTGTAATTACTCTTCCTAATTCTAATTTTTCAAAAACATTTTTTACAACTAATAAATCTTCACTTATTGTAGATTTTGCAGCATTAAATTTCTCAGTAAAGTAACTTAATGTGTATATTTTGTTGGGGTTATCTGATAATATTTTTACTATAGCGCCTATTCTTTCCGTTCTTTTAAACTTCATAATTATTAAAACCTCCTAAAACGACTATCCTTACAATTTAAAGTATTTAATGCATAATCTCTCATAATATGGTATAATAAGATTTATGTTTAAACATAATATTTAATAAATAAAAGTATATATATTAATAGTATGTACATATTATACTTTAAATATTGAACATTAGTTAATTATACCACATAAATAGTTCAGATTATAGGACTTAATTAAAAAGAAAGGTGGTTTTATTTATGAATATACATTTTATTGGTATTGGTGGTATCAGTATGAGTGCCTTAGCAGAAATATGTCTTAATAAAAATTATACTGTTTCTGGTTCTGATATGCATGGCTCAGAACTTACTGAAAAATTAGAATCTCAAGGCGCAAAAATCTTTATAGGTCATGCTAAAGAAAATATATCTGATGATATAGATATAGTTGTATATACAGCTGCTATTCATCCAGAAAACCCAGAATTAGTTGAAGCAAAAAATAAAAATAAATTGACAATAAATAGAGCGGCATTTTTAGGCCAATTAATGAGAGAGTACAAAAACTCAATTGCAGTTTCAGGAACGCATGGAAAAACTACTACAACATCAATGTTATCTACTGTATTTGAACAGGCTGAATTAGACCCTACAATATTAGTTGGTGGTAACTTAAAATCAATAGGCGGAAATGTTAAAATAGGTCATTCAGATCATTTTATAACAGAAGCTTGTGAATATGTTGATAGTTTCTTAAACTTCAATCCTAAAATTGCAATAGTATTAAATATAGAAGAAGATCATCTTGATTACTTCTCTGGAATAGATGAAATAAAAGCATCATTCAACAAATTCGGTAAACTTTTACCTAAAGATGGTTACTTTGTAATCAATGGAGATAACCCTAACATGGATATATTACATGATGTTAAGGCAAAGGCTATCAAATTTGGTAAAAAAGAATCAAATGATGTTATAATAGAAAACATTGAATTTGATGATTTAGGCTGTGGATCTTTTGATTTAAATTACATGGGTAAAAAATTAACTGGATTTAAATTAAGTGTACCTGGTCTTCACAACATATACAATGCTACATCAGCAATAATCGTTTCATTAGTTTCTGGAATAGATTTAGAAACTATACAAGAAGGAATTTTAGCTTATACTGGTGTTGGTAGAAGATTTGAAAGAAAAGGTGAATACAATAACGCTGCTGTAATAGATGATTATGCACATCATCCAACTGAAATAAAAGCAACATTATCTACTGCAAAAAGATTTAAAAAAGGAACTTTATGGTGCGTATTCCAACCACACACTTACAGTAGAACAATATCTTTACTAGATGAGTTTGCAGAAGCATTCTACTCAGCTGATAAAGTTATAATAACTGATATCTATGCTGCTAGAGAAGATGACCCAGGAACTGTTCATTCAAAAGATTTAGTTCAAAAATTACAACACAATAACGTAGATGCTATATATATATCAGAATTTGATGATATAGTTAAATACTTAAAAGAAAATGTTCAACCAAACGATGTAGTAATAACTACTGGTGCTGGACCAATTTACTTAGTTGGTGAACAATTAATAAAAGAAGCTTAATTGTATATTTCTATAAAAAATAGACTAATTTGAAAAACAAATTAGTCTATTTTTATTTTTATTAATTTTAAAAAGTTATATATTTTATAAAATTTACATATATTTAAATTATTCACTATCTGATATTTTAAATATATCTGTTTTTATATAGTCAAAAAGATTATTTGAAACTTCATAATAAGAGATTAAATTATTCACTATTATTTTTACATAATCCTCTCCCATTATATCTACTCTAGCTTCATAATTATCTGAAGTTATGTTAATAGTAAATTTATATTTACATCTTTCTCTAGCTTTTTCTGGTTGTATTTTTTCGACTAATCTTTTTTGTACCATTTTACTAGCTAAATCGTCATAACTCCATCCACTTATTTTCTTTGTTTCCTCTCCATAATCTATTGTTACTTGCTTCCATGTTTTATATTGTTTTATAAAATCAAAAGAAGTATATATACTCGTATCTAAAATTTCTTTGAATTCTTTTTTATAAGCTACTGGCACTTTATAATATTCTTCTTTGTTTACTGTATAAACCCTAAATACATTTAAATCTGTAGAAAATTTTATATCATCATCTGTATATCCCTCATATATAGGTTTATAAGAATCCGGTGTTCTAATTTTACTAAATTCATTGAAAGAATATTGGAATTCTTGTACTTTTTCTTCTTCCATTCTAACGTTAGAAACATTCCCATCTGATATATATATTTTCTTCTTGCTTTTAAATTGACTTAAAAGACTTCTTGCATCTACTTTTTCTTCCACATCTGGAATCTTAGTACCCTGACCTTTTCCTACATTAGAAAAGTAATTAAAAGCAGCAAAATATATTATAAAGAAACAAATTATCCCCATTATTAAAATGGCACTTTTCTTCACCTTTCTTTTTGACATTATATTTCCCTCCATGCCTTAAAATTATCTATGATAATTATATAACTTTTTATTTAATTTTTTAAGTATTATTTATCATTATTAAGACATTCTTTAGAATTACAGTCAATACATGGAACTTCATCTATTATTTCAGGCTCTATCTCTACTTCTTTATTACATAAATCAAACTCACTTATACATGGTTCTACATGGACTGTTATTCCTTTTATAATTGCCAATTCATTAATTAATTTCTTTTCTAAATCATTAGCTATATCATGACCTTGTTTTACTGTTAAAGCTCCATCTACACAAATAACTAAATCTACATATGCAAATGCACCATGTTTTCTTGTTCTCATAGTTTTTATATGTTTTACGCCTGTTGTTTCTTTACAGTATTCTATTATTTGTTTCTCTTGTTCCTCATCTATAGAAACATCCATAAGTTCATTCATTGAATTTGTAAATATCTCTAATGCAACTTTACACACTATAAGCGCAACTACTATAGTTGCTATCGGTTCTAAAATTTTATAACCTAGCATAGCTCCACCGATACCTATAAATGCTGCTACTGACGAAAGTGCATCAGATCTATGATGCCATGCATCAGCCTTAAGAGATGGTGAATTTATTTTTTTTGCTACCTTTATAGTTATTCTATATTGATATTCTTTTATTGCTATTGATATTACTGCCACTACAAGTGGTATTAATGTCGGTACCTTCACTTCATCTAAATTAAATATTTTCTTTGCTCCATCAACACCTATAGTTACAGCTACAACAATCAACATAATTGATAATAAAAATGATACTAATGTTTCTGCTTTTTCATGCCCATAATTATGCTCTTTGTCGCCTGGTTTTGATGAAATTTTATTTCCTATTAAAACGCCAACTGAAGTTATAATATCTGATGCAGAATGAATACCATCTGCTATCATAGCAGTTGAATTACCAATTACCCCTGCTAATACTTTTATAATTGATAAAAATACATTCCACAAAATCGCCAAAATTGTGACTTTACTTGCCTCTTCATATCTTGTTTCCATATAAATTCCCTCCTAATTAAATAAACTTCTATATTGCTAATGGATATATGTTTCTTTCAATATTAATTATCATTTCCCTAAAACGTAAAAATCACCTAGGAATTCTAGGCGATTTTTCTATTTTTATATTAAATTATGTTTATTATTTCCACTTATATGATATTTTTTATTTTATTTATATATACCCATTAAGTTCGTTTTAAAACAATTTTTGTATATTTTATTGTGTTATTCATTATATTATAACACCTAAAAGTAGAAATTGTAATCAAAATAAGCAAGTTTTTTCAATTAATTCTCAATTGATTTTACAGCTATTTTTCTATTTTTCTAGCCTTAGAATCTATAAAGCACAACCAATATCCAAGACTAGTACTTCTATTGTCACATGTTTGATATGTTGTAAAACCTGTTGTTCCTTTATCCGGTTGTTCAGATTTTTTGCCCGGTATTGCATAAATATAATTTTTTCTCTTGTTATATTCATCATATTGAACTCCAAATAAGTAATGTCTGTATTTATATGAATTCATAGCTATATCACTATACATAGTATAATTTAAACTATTTACATATCCTAAATAAGGCATTGTATAACCACTCATTGTAGTTGGTGTAATTTCTATCTTCCACCATCTTGTATTTGGGATATAATCCGCTGCAAATGGTTTAACTTCTTTAAAATATTTTAGACCTTTCTTTATTTGTCTAGGCATAAGTAATTTTCCTGCACTTAATTTTTCATCAAAATCTGTGTTGCTTTTTTGAATAGTTTTTGGTTGATTGTATTGTTCTTGTTTCATATTTTTTCGTTTGTTTTGGGTTCTATCTTTAGAAATTAATTTTTGTTGTTTTGGTTTGATATTATTGTCTCTTTCATCTTTTGGCATTTGTAGAGGTTTTGCGCATTCTTTTTTCGGTTTTGACTGTTGATTTGGTGTATTTTCTTCTTGATTTGTTTCTTCTATTTCTTCTACCTCTTCATATTCGTATTCAGGTTCTTCGTATTCAATATATTCATACTCCTCAATATCTTCTGTATCTTGTGGTTCGACCTCTTCTGTCTGTTGTATTTCTTCCGGTTCACTTGTATCTTGTGTTTGTAGGTTGTCATCTTCATTATCTAAATCATCTTCATATATATATTCTACTTCTTCATATTCATATTCGCCTTCATCAGGATTTACATATTCTACTTCTTCGTATACATCATTTCTATCGATATATTCTTCTTCATCACTTTCTGTGTATTCCTCGATTTCTTCTTCCGGTTCAAATATTAACTCTTCATAATTTTCTATTTTATTACCTTTAAATCCGATAAGTGGAACATATTTATCATAAGTAAGTGCAATTGCCTTAATATCACTATCATCTTCACCTAAATCTAGTACAAATTCACCCTTTCCTTGAGAGTTTAGATTAATTCTTCCTAAATTTAATCTTTCATAATCAGTACGAAGAGCGATTACATCATATCCATCTTTTAGATTTTTTAAATTTTCAACATATAGCGCTACTATTGATTTTTCATCATTTACTTCTATTTTAGCAAAGGCTTTAGGAAGAACACGTTCTTTACTTCTAAAGTTCATGTCCTTTGCCTCTAATATGATATAGTCTCTTTTAAATTTTCTTTTAGAAACCACTACTTATCCCTCCTTAAACATACTTGCTCAAAATATTATATGTTTAAGGTTTTGGAAAATAGTATTATTTAGATGAAAATTTATTTATTTCATTAGATAAATTAGCAAATTCATCTATGCTAAGAGTTTCTCCTCTTCTTTTTTCATCTATGTTTGCAGCTTTTAACGCCTCTTTTATTTGATCTTTTGATAAGAATCCTAAGCCGCCTAAAGAGTTTAATAAAGTTTTTCTTCTTTGTCCGAAAGATGCTTTTACTGTTTTGAAGAAAATATCTTCATTATCAACAATATATTTTTTCTCATCTCTAACATGAAGTCCTATAACTATTGAATCTACATTTGGTTGTGGGACAAACATATGTCTCGGAGCTTTTGCAACTATTTCTGTATCACAGTAATATTGAACAGCTACTGATAATGCACCATAATCTTTTGTAGATGGTTGTGCATTCATTCTGTCTGCAACTTCCTTTTGAACCATTACTACTATGTCAGTAACAGGAATATCTTCTTCTAAGAATTTCATAACTATTGGTGTAGTTATATAGTATGGAAGATTGGCAACTAATTTTACTGGTCCTCCATTTAACTTTTCTTTTATTAATCCTTGTACGTCTACTTTTAATATGTCTTCATTTACAACTTCAACATTATCTAAATCAGCTAATGTTTCTTTTAATATTGGGATTAATGTCTTGTCTATCTCGATAGAAACTACATTTTCAGCTACTTTTCCCATCTCTCTTGTTAGTGTTCCTATACCAGGTCCAACCTCGATTATTTTATCAGTTTCTGATAATCTAGCTCCTTCTAATATTCTGTCTATTACATTATCATCTATTAAGAAGTTTTGTCCTAAAGACTTTGAAAACTTAAAGTTGTGTTTATTTACTACTTCTTTGGTAGCTCTATGTGATGAAAGTCTATCCATTATTTTTTCCTTTCCTTAAATAATATTTTATTAAAATATTTCTATTATTTTTATCAATTATTATCTTATTAATACTAAGACATTTTTATTGACACATTTTCAATTTTAATATAAAAGCTATCTTTATTTTATTATTCTTCAGTATTATCTATAGAGTTTACAGCTTCAACAAATTCTTCTCTTGAAACTCCATAATTATTTAATCTGCTTAGGAATTGTTTTGCATTTCCGTATCCTATCCCTAATATTTGACCGATTTTATCTCTTCTATAAGATGCATCTTCATTTCCGATTAAATTATTTCTTATTAAGTCAACTTGTCCAAATTCGTCTCTCTTATTGCTACTTTCAGTTCTAACTTTATTAAGTGCTTTTATTATACTTTCTGGAGATGCATTTTCTATCCCTATATCTCCATCTTTTTTAGCTTCTTCCCTTGGTAAAAATGCATGTTTACATCCAGGTACTTCTTGAGCTATCTTCTTTCTTATTTTTTCACCAGCAAAATCTGGATCAGTAAAGATTATTACCCCTCTTCTCTTTTGGGCAGCTTTGATTCTCTCCATAACACCTTTAGGAAATCCAAATCCACCAGTTGTTATAAGTTCAGCATCTAAGGCTCTTTTTACTGCTGTAACATCGTCTCTACCTTCTACTACTATTATCTCTTTTATCATTTAATTTCACCTTTTTATTTTATATTTATTAAATTAGTATAAATTATCGTGTCTATATATTGCTAAATTTCAATGATTTCTTATCTCATTCGCATCTTTATATTTTAAATTTTTTTCATTATTTAATCAATCCTTTTTACAAAAGTCATCAATATATTTGATTAAAGTACTGTATTTTACACTAAAGTACTTAATTTATGATAAAATTTATATATTAAAGTTATTTACATATAAATAACTGCGATTTCTCCAGCTGCAAAAGTTTCACCTATGATAACAGATGCGATAAGTGCTAAAGAAACTAATACATC
>NZ_JADPET010000004.1 GCF_015667935.1 Clostridium sp. 1001270J_160509_D11
ATAAAAATATTAAAAAATGAAATAAAATTTCTATTATAAAAACTAAAAATTAAAAAATAAAGAAAATTTGAAAAAAAGACTTTTAAATTGCAGGTTTTGTTGAAAATTTATTAACATATTGCTATAATTTAGTAAAAATACAATTAGATAGGGTGGGTATATATATGGATAATATAGACAAAGTAAGAGCAAAAATAAGTATGTATGATGATGAAATTATAAAAATTTTGTCAAAAAGAATGGATTGTATAGATGAAATAATGGAATACAAAAAAGAAAAAGGTATGCCTATACTACAACCAGAATATGAAGGTAAAAAAGAAATAGCACTATGTAAAAAATTAAAAGATAATAAATATCAAGATGAAATTATGAACATATTTAGATATGTTGTAAAGAATGCAAAAAAATATCAAGCTAAAAATTTATTTCCATATAATATAATGTTGATTGGATTTATGGGATCTGGGAAATCTACTATAGCAAAATATTTAAGCCATATACTTGAAATGCAGGACTTAGAAACTGATGAGTTTATAGTTAAAAGAGAAGATATGACTATAAATGAAATATTCCAAAGAAAAGGAGAAGAGTATTTTAGAAGATGTGAAAATAATGCATTGAGAGAATTAGAAACTAGACAGGGAATTATAATTTCTTGTGGAGGTGGAATGCCTATGAAAGATGAAAATGTCGAATTAATGAAAAAAAACGGAAAAATAGTACTACTTACAGCATCACCAGAGACTATATATGAAAGAGTAAAATATAGTAATGAAAGACCCCTATTAAATGGGAATATGAATGTTGAATATATAAAAGATTTAATGGAAAAACGCAAAGATAGATATGAATCTATAGCAGATATAGTAGTAGATACAAATAATAAGCCTATACATGTTATAGCAGAAGAAGTAGTAAGCAAATTGACGACTTTATAAAAAGAAAAAATAAATAATTAATACAAAAAATCCTTCCTTTTATATATATAATTTGGGAAGGATTTTATTTATTGTAAATTTTAAGGAAATATGTGTTTTGAAAGAATTTTGACTAAAGATTTTATTGTAAACGTTGAATAAATATTATATAGAAAGTCAAAATTATAATATAGAAACAAAATATAATAAACTAAAGACAGTTAAAACCTTGTTTACTCGAGATAATTTATGATATTATAGTATATGAGATTGTTAATTTATATAAAAACTTGACAATCTGAATAACATATATATAATAAAACTGATAAAACATTAGAAATTTATTTAGATGGAGGAATAACAATGGTAACAGCAGGAGATTTTAGAAAAGGTGTAACTTTCGAAAAGGATGGTCAACCATGTTTAGTAGTTGATTTCCAACACGTTAAACCAGGTAAAGGTGCAGCTTTCGTAAGAACTAAATACAAAAACTTAAAAACAGGAGCTATAAGAGAAGAAGCTTTCAACCCAAGTGATAAATTCCCAAAAGCAATAATAGAAACAAAACAAATGCAATATTTATACAATGATGGTGAATTATACTACTTCATGGACGAAGAAACTTTCGACCAAATACCACTAAACTATGAGCAAGTTGAAGATGCTATAAAATTCTTAAAAGAAAATGAAGCAGCTACAATAAGATTCTACCAAGGACAACCATTCCAAGTAGAAGCACCAAACTTTGCAGAATTAGAAGTAACTGAAACTGAACCAGGTATAAAAGGTGATACAGCAAGTAACGTTACTAAATCAGCTACAGTAGAAACTGGAGCAGTAGTTCAAGTACCTTTATTCATAAATGAAGGAGATAAAATAAAAATAGATACTAGAACTGGAGAATATTTATCAAGAGTTTAATATTTTAGCATAAAAAAAGCTTATATATCCAATATTAATGGTATATGAGCTTTTTTATAACACATACTAAAGATAAATAATGCTTAATAAATAAGAAAAATACAATTTACTTACTTTAATAAGCACAAAATAAAATTTTTTAAAGGAATTAAATTGTATTCCTTAGAAATTATAATACATACGATTTTTGGTAACGTGTTAAAAATCTATCTTAATGAAAATCTACTTTAAAAAATTTTAATAATGATTTTCTACAAGATATAAAAAATGCAAAAGGAGAGGTTTATCATGAAAAAACTAGGTGAAGAAGTTGCATATTTAAAAGGTTTAGCTGAAGGATTAGATATCGATGATAAGAGTAAAGAAGGCAAAATGATTAGCAAAATAGTAGAGATATTAGGAAGTTTTGCCGATACTGTAGAAGAATTAGAATATTCAGTAGTAGACTTAGAAGATCAAGTAGAAGAATTACAATACGAAGTAGAAGAATTACAACAAGACGTAGAAGATTTAGAAGAGTGGCTTTATGACGAAGATGAAGACTACGATGATGAAGACGACTACGATGAATACGATGACGAAGAAGAAGAGGACGACGAAGAATTAAGTTTCATAGAAATGGAGTGTCCAAATTGTTCTGAAATCGTAGAAATTGATGAAGAATTATTATTTGACGACTCAGTAGATGTTGTTTGCCCAAGTTGTCACGCAGTTATATTATCATCTGAAGATGATGAGTGTGGTGATTGTGATGATGAAGGTGGATGCTGTGGTTGTGGTGTAGAAATACACGAAGAAGATAATGAATAACAGTTGTAATTTTTAACAATGAATGTTTGGTTTAAAAAGCGCCTATGAAGTTTAAATCTTCATAGGTTTTTTAAAGTAAATATGTTTTAATTATATTGAGATTGATCTAACAAAACAATTAATTTGGAGGATGTTTAATGAAAATTAATAAAAGGATATTAAATAACATATCGTTATTTGAAGAAAATATAAATTATGAATTTACAAATAAAGAATATATATTAGAAGCTTTAACACATAGTTCTTATTCAAATGAAAATAAAAACTATGCTTTTAATGAAAGATTAGAGTTTTTAGGAGACTCTGTCTTAAGTATAGTAATAAGTGATTACTTATTCAAAAAAGAAACAAAACTTCCAGAAGGGGAGCTTACAAAAATAAGAGCCAATATAGTTTGTGAAGAATCTTTAAGTGAAGTATCTAAAGATATACACCTAGGTAAATATATGCTTTTAGGTAAAGGAGAAGAAGCTACAGGTGGTAGAGAGAGAATATCTATACTTGCAGATGCTCTAGAGGCAGTTATAGCAGCTATTTATTTAGATGGTGGATTAGATAAAGCTAGAGAATTCATATTAACTTATATGGATAAAATAATAAATGACTCTATAAAAGGAAAAATATTTAGAGATTATAAAACTTGCCTTCAAGAAGTACTTCAAAGCAACGGCGAAAATAATATCTGGTATAAATTAATCGAAGAAAAAGGACCAGATCACAACAAACGATTTGTTATGGAAGTCGGCATAAATGATACAGTATTAGGCGTAGGAGAAGGTAAAAGTAAAAAAGACGCAGAGCAAGTTGCTGCAAAATGCGCACTAGACAAAAAAATGTAAGGTGGTCTATTTAAATGAAAAAAAGAATAATACCTATATTTGTTCCACACAGAGGATGCCCTCATGATTGTATATTTTGCAATCAAAAGAAAATAACAGGAGTAAGTACTGAAGTTACAGCACAAGATGCTAGAAATATAATAGAAGAATGTCTAGAAACTATAGATAAAGATACAAATGTAGAGATAGCATTTTTCGGAGGAAGCTTTACTGCAATCGAAGAAGAATGTCAAAATGAATTATTATCAGTTGCAAAAGAATATGTAGATAAGGGGTTAGTCCACGAAATAAGAATGTCTACAAGACCTGACTGTATAAGTGACCCTATATTAGAAAGACTTAAAAAATATGATGCAAGCATTATAGAGCTAGGTGTTCAATCTATGGACGCTAAAGTACTTATAGACAGTGTAAGGGGACATGATATAGAATCAGTAATAAAAAGTGCAAAATTAATTAAAAAACACGATATAAAATTAGGTCTACAGATGATGGTAGGACTTCCTTCTGACACAGAAGAAAAATGTATAGAAACTGCGAGAAAGTTTATATCATTACAACCTGATTGTGTAAGAATATACCCTACATTAGTAGTTAAAGATACGGGGCTTGAAACTCTTTTAGAAAGAGGAGAATACACTCCATTTTCTTTAGAAGAATGTGTAAATATAGTTAAAAAATTATTAGTTTTATTTTATATTAACGATATAAACGTAATAAGAGTTGGTCTTCAAGCTACTGACGATATACAACTTGGAAAAGGTGTTGTCGCAGGGCCATACCATCCTGCATTTAGAGAGTTAGCAGAAGCTGAGATGATAAAAGACTACTTAGACTATATCGTAAAAGAAAATAATATAGAAAAAGAGCTTATAGTAAATACAAATAACAAAAATATTTCTAAAATAGTAGGAAATAAAAAATCAAATAAAATATATATGAAAGAAAAACACAATATAAACCTTAAAACAATGCCTACAGATTTACAAATAGATGAGTTAGTAATATCATCATCAAAAGGCAGCTTTAGTGTAAATATGAATGAAGTTTATGCTAAATTATTAGAGATATATAACCTTTAGTTTTGAAGGGAGATGAAACAGTGCATTTAAAGAGATTAGAATTAAAGGGATTTAAATCCTTTCCAACAAAGACAGAGATAAATTTTAACGAAGGAATAACAGCGATTGTAGGACCAAATGGTAGTGGAAAAAGTAATATATCTGATGCAGTTAGATGGGTTTTAGGAGAGCAAAGTATAAAAAGTCTTAGAGGAGATAAGCTAGAAGACGTTATATTTGCTGGTACAGTAGATAAAAAACCTATGAATTACTGTGAAGTAGCTTTAACTATAGATAATAGCGATCAAAAGTTAAATATCGACTTTAGTGAAGTTACTATAAAGAGAAGGGCCTATAGAAATGGAGAGAGTGGATTCTTTTTAAATGACAAAGCTTGTAGATTAAAAGATATAAAGGAATTACTACTAGATACAGGAATAGGTAAAGATGGATACTCTATTATAGAGCAGGGGAAAGTAGATGAAATATTAAGCAATAACCCAGCTAATAGAAGAAAAGTCTTTGATGAAGCATGCGGTATATCAAAATACAGATATAAAAAAATTGAAGCTGAAAAAAATCTAAAAAATACTAAAGAAAATTTAGAGAGAATAGAAGATATATATATAGAAATTGAAAATAGGATAAAACCTCTTTTCACTCAACAAAAAAAGGCTCTTAAATATTTAGAACTTAGAGAAAGTCTAAAAAAACTAGAAGTAAATAACTATATAAGAGAAATTAAAAAAATAGATTTAGAGTTATCAGAAATAACAAAGCAAAAGACAATACTTGCAAAAGAGTTAAATGAAAAAGAAGAATTAAGAGAAAAAATGGACAAAAATGTAGAACTAGCTAATGAGGAGATAGAAAAACTAGAACAAAATATATCAAAACTTGGCGAATACATAGACTCTATAAAAGATGTAATAAATCAAAATGATTCTCACATCTCTCTTATAAATGAAAGAATAATTAACTCAAAAGTTAATATAGAAAATAATAATAAGACTTTAGAAGAATTTGAACTTAAGTTAAAACAAGACAATGAAAAATTAGCTTCATTACAAAGTAAAAGACAAGTAGATAAAGAAGCTATATCTATATTAGAAAAAGATATTTACGATATAGAACAAAAGACTAGTCAAAAAGAAGCTAAATTAAATGACTTAACTAAAAATTTAGAGAACTTAAAAGATAATATAATAACTTATTTAAATGAAAAAAGAGATTTAAGTAATAGTTTATCTATGTTAGGTGCAAATATTGAAAATATAAATTCTAGAAATGAAGCAATAGAAAATAATATTTTAGATATAAATACTTCATTAGAAGAAAAGAAATCTATTTATATAGAAAAAGTAGAAAAAATAAGTGAGATTAGAAAAGATCTAAAAGATAAAACTATATCTTTAAATAATTTAAAAAATAATTTAGAAAATTATAGACTTAAAAATAAAGATATAGATTTAAAAATACAAAACAACAACTATTCTCACAAAGAATACTCTTCTAAACTACAAATATACATAGACATGGAAAAACACAATGAAGGCTTCAATAGAGGTGTTAAAGAAGTATTAAAAAATAAAAACTTATCCGGTATATGTGGAGCATTAGGACAAGTTATAACTACTGAAGAAGCTTATGAAAAGGCAATAGAAGCTGCCCTAGGAGCTTATATGCAAAATATTATAACTACAGATCAATATGCAGCGAAAAATGCAATAAATTATCTGAAGAAAAATAATATGGGTAGAGTAACTTTTCTTCCTATGAATGTTATAAAATCTAAGAGAATAGATGAAAAAACTATAAATGCAAAGACAAAATATATAAAAGTAGCAAGTGATTTAGTTTCTTTTGATGAAAAATATAGAGATATAATTGAAAGTATATTAGGTAGAACTATAGTAATTGATAATATGGATGAAGGTATAAAGTTTGCAAATGAAACTAACCATAGATTTAAAGTAGTCACTTTAGATGGAGATATATTAAATCCAGGTGGGTCTTTAACAGGAGGAAGTTTAAAAACTACTACAAACATATTATCTAGAAAAAGACTTATAAATGACTTTGAGGAAAAGATACAAAGTATAAAAATAGAAAATGAAAAACATCTAGAAAATAAACAAAGAGTTATTGAATCTATTTCAAATACTAAAAAAGAAATAGAAAAATATGAAATTGATATAAATAATTTAGAAAAAGAAATCGTAAGACAAAATACTAAATTAAAATCAATGGAATATGAAATAGACTCATTAAATCAAAATATTGAAAAGCTTCAAAAAGAAAAAAATGGTCTAAAATCAAATTTAGACTATACATCTAATAAAATAGAAAATATAGAACAAAATATAAAACAAATAGAATTAAAAGAAATTGAAAATAAAAAGCAAATTGAAGAACTTAGCAAAATGCAAGAGTCTCAAAATGAAGATTTCGATAAAGATAAAAAGCAAATTGAAAGTTTAAAATTAGATTTTGTTCAAAAAAGCGAAATATTTAAATCTACAGATGCTGAGATAAATAGAATTAAAGAAGAGGTAGATGATACTAATAAGAAAATTATCGAAAATAAAAATTCTATAGAAAATCTACAAAAAGATATAGAAAGTCTAGGCAATGAAGCTCAAATCCAAAAAAGAGAGAGCGAAAATTTAAATAAAGAACTTTTAAAGAAAAATAAAGAGATGGATAATGCTCAACAAGCTAAAAATAAATTTAAAGAAAATATAAATGATTTAAATAAAAAATTAAAGGCTTTTGAAAGAGAGAGCATGGAGCTTAGACAAAGTGAATTTAAAATAGAATCAAAAATGGAGAGATTATCGGCAAATAAAGAAAGTTATACAACTAGATTATTTGAAGATTATGACTTAAGCTATGTAAAAGCTTTAGAATTTAGAGATGATTCTATTGAAATAAATAAAAAAATACTTGAATCTATAAAAAGAGAAATTGCAAGTCTTGGAAATATAAATATAGATTCTATAAATGAATACAAAGAAACTAAAGAGAGATATGATTTCTATAGCGAGCAAAAAACAGATTTAGAAGAATCTATAAATGCAATAGAAAAAATCATAGAGGAGCTTGAAGTGAATATGAAAGTTCAATTTAAAGAACAATTTACTCAAGTAAACGAAAACTTCAAATACGTATATAAAAGACTATTTGGAGGTGGAGAAGGAGAGCTTACAATATTAGACGAAGATAATATACTTGAAAGTGATATTCAAATAACTGCTAAGCCACCAGGTAAAAAGATGAAAAATCTAAACTTACTATCAGGTGGAGAAAAGGCATTAACAGCTATAAGTATCTTATTTGCAATAATATTAGCTAAACCTACGCCGTTTTGTATCTTAGATGAAATTGAGGCGCCACTAGATGATGCCAATATATTTAGATTTGGAGAGTATTTAAAAGAATTATCAGAAGATACTCAGTTTATAGCAGTAACACATAGAAGAGGTACAATGGAAGCAGCCGATTATATTTATGGTGTTACAATGGAGCAAAAAGCTATATCAAAAGTAATTAGCTTAGACCTTCATGAAGCACATAAAATGACAGATATAGTATAAAATGGAGGAAATAGTATGTTTAAAAAACTTTTTGGTTTTGGGAAAAAGAAAAAAGAAGAAATACAAGAAGAATCAGTAGAAGAAATACAAGTTGAAGAAGATGATAATTCTGAATTAGAAGAAGCTCAAAATGACTCTGATGATTTAAAAGAAGAAATTGAAGAACAAGCAGAAGATATTGAAGTTCAAAGTGCAGATGAAGACGAAATATCTACAGAATATGAAAAACAAGAAGAAATAATTAATGAAAAATCACAAGATGAAGAAAAAGCTGTAGATGTTGTCGCAGAAGAAAAAGAATTAGAAACTTCAGATGAAGAAATTGAAGAAATAAAAGAAGAATTAGCTCAAGAAATAGAAGAATCTGAAGAAGTAGAAGAAGCTGAAGAAGCTCAACAATCTCAAGAAATAGAAGAAGATATAGAACAAGAAGATGAGTTTGTAGAGGAAATTGAAGAAACAGAAACAATAGAAGAAAAGCCTAAAAAAGTAAGTCTGTTTGACAGATTAAAACAAGGTTTAACAAAAGCTAAACAAGGTATAACAGATAGAGTAGATGAAGTATTAAAAGCATACACAAAAGTAGATGAAGAACTTTTAGAAGACTTAGAAGAAGTTTTAATAACTGCTGATGTTGGCGTTAATACTACTATGGATATAATCAAAAAATTAGAAGATGCTATAAGACGTAAGAAGATAACAGATCCACAAGACGTAAGAGAAGAATTAAAATTAATAATAGAAGATATTTTATCTAAAGATGATACTAAGTTAGATGCATCACACAGTCCAACTATAATATTAATGGTAGGGGTAAATGGTGTAGGAAAAACTACAACAATAGGTAAATTAGCTCATAGATATAAGTCAGAAGGTAAAAAAGTATTACTTGCTGCAGGAGATACATTCAGAGCAGCTGCTATAGACCAATTAGAAGTATGGGCAAATAGATGTAATGTAGATATAATAAAACATCAAGAAGGTGCAGACCCAGGAGCTGTAATATTTGATGCTATAAAAGCATCTAAATCAAGAGGGGTAGACGTATTAATCTGTGATACAGCAGGACGTCTTCACAATAAATCAAACTTAATGAATGAATTAGGTAAAGTATTTAAAATAGTAGATAGAGAATATCCAGAAGCTAAAAAAGAAGTTTTACTAGTAGTTGATGCGACTACTGGACAAAATGCAGTATCACAAGCTAAAAGCTTTAAAGAAGTATGTGATATAACAGGATTAGTTCTGACGAAACTAGACGGAACAGCAAAAGGTGGAGTTGTTTTAGCTGTTAAATCAGAAGTAGATGTACCTGTTAAATTGATAGGTGTAGGGGAACAAATGGAAGATTTACAAGATTTTGACTCTAAATCGTTTGTAGATGCTCTATTCGGTTAAACTTAGCATAAAATAAATGTTGACAAGAGTATTTATTTGATATAAAATACAATGTGTAAAGTAAAGAACCTTTACAGTAAGGTCTTGGAAGTGATTGTTATGAACATAGAAAAAATGGTTGAGATTGGATTGTTGTTTGAGCAATACAAAGAGCTATTGACTGACAAACAACGAGAAATGGTATCTCTTTACTATGAAGAAGATTATTCATTAGGAGAGATAAGTGAAAACTTAGGTGTATCACGACAAGGAGTTTACGACACATTGAAGCGTTCAGAGAAAATACTTAGAGAATACGAAAGTAAACTACATTTAGTAGCTAAGTTAAAAGACCAAGAAAAATTCCTTAAATCTATTAGGGAGAAAATTATTGACATAAAAGAAGATTTATTGCACAATAGAGATTGTGCTGATTTAATCCCTAAGCTAGAAAATATAGAAGAAATATGTAGGGAGTTGTTAAAATGATATTTGAAGGTTTATCTGATAAATTGCAAGGTGCCTTTAGTAAGTTAAAATCAAAAGGAAAACTTACTGAAAAAGATGTAAAGGCTGCTATGAGAGAAGTAAAACTTGCATTACTTGAAGCCGATGTAAACTTTAAAGTCGTAAAAGATTTTGTAAAAAAAGTGCAAGAAAGATGTGTTGGACAAGAAGTTATGGAAAGTTTAACTCCAGCACAACATGTTATAAAGATAGTAAATGAAGAACTTACTGCTTTAATGGGAGATGTTCAAAGTAAAATAACAATATCTTCAAAACCACCAACAATAATCATGATGGTAGGTTTACAAGGGGCAGGTAAGACGACAACATCAGGAAAGCTTGGCGGATATTTCAAGAAACAAGGAAAGAAACCATTACTTGTAGCTTGTGACGTTTATAGACCAGCAGCGATAAAACAATTAGAAGTTGTAGGTTCAAGCTTAGGCATAGAAGTATTTAACATGGGCGATAAAGAAAACCCAGTTAATATAGCAAAAGCAGGACTTAGTCATGCTATGAAAAACAACAACGATTTAGTTATAATAGATACAGCAGGTAGACTTCATATAGATGAAGAATTAATGGATGAATTAAAATCTATTAAATCAGAAGTCAAACCACATGAAATACTTTTAGTAGTCGACTCAATGACAGGTCAAGATGCAGTTAACGTAGCTGAAAGTTTTGACAATGCTTTAGGTATAGATGGAGTTGTACTTACTAAACTAGATGGTGACACTAGAGGTGGGGCAGCACTTTCGATAAGAGCTGTAACACAAAAACCTATAAAATTCATAGGTATGGGTGAAAAATTATATGATTTAGAACCTTTCCATCCAGACAGAATGGCTTCTAGAATTTTAGGAATGGGTGATGTCTTAAGTTTAATTGAAAAAGCTCAAGAAACTATGGACATGGAAAAAGCAAAAGCACTAGGTGCTAAGCTTAAAAAACAAGAATTTGATTTTGAAGATTTCTTAGATCAAATGGAACAAATCCAAAAGATGGGTTCTATGGACAAGATTCTTGGAATGATTCCAGGAATGGGAGATATAAAAAATCAATTAGGCGACGTAGATATGAATGGCAAAGAAATGAACAGAGTAAAAGCCATAATACAATCTATGACGATTGAAGAAAGAAGAAATCCACAAATACTTAATGCATCTAGAAAAAGAAGAATAGCAAAAGGTAGTGGGACAAGTGTACAAGAAGTAAATAAACTAATAAAACAATTAAATGAAATGAAAAAAATGATGAAGATGTTTACTTCTAATAGTAAAGGTATGAAGAAAAGAGGCGGTTTTCCCGGACTTCCTTTCTTTAAATAAATAAATTAAAAACTAAAATAGAAAAAAATTTCGGAGGTGGCCAAATGGCAGTTAAAATAAGATTAAAAAGAATGGGTTCAAATAAAAAACCTTTCTACAGAATAGTGGTAGCAGATTCAAGAGCTCCAAGAGATGGTAGATTCATAGAAGAAATAGGATACTACAATCCAGTTTCTGAACCAAAACAAATAAAAATAAACGATGAAAAAGCTAAAAAATGGTTAGGTGTTGGTGCACAACCTACTGAAACTGTTAAAAAATTATTACAAAGCCAAGAAATAATAGCAAAATAAGAAACGTAACTTATTTTATTGAAACATTTTAGGAGATGGAAAATATGAAAGAGCTAGTTATCGATATAGTTAAGGCTCTAGTTGATAATCCTGATGAGGTGACAGTTGAGGAAACAAGAAAAAAAGGTGAAATAATCCTTAAACTTTCAGTTTCTCAAGAAGATATGGGCAAGGTTATAGGAAAACAAGGGAGAATAGCTAAAGCTATTAGAACTGTATTAAAATCTGCTGGAAATAAAGAGCACCTTAAGGTTTCTCTTGAGATAGTATAAAAAGGATTAGGTATATGCCTAATCCTTTTTGTATATACTAAAAATGTAAAAAGAGGTGACAAAATGACTGAAAAATTAACTGTCTTTAGAATAGGACAAATAGTAAATACACAAGGTTTAAAGGGTGAAGTTCGTGTTTACCCATATACTGACGATATAAACCGTTTTGATGAATTAGAGTATTTTTATATAGATAAAAATTTAAATAATAAATACGAAGTTGAAAGAGTTAGATACAAAGGTAACATGGTCATAATGAAAATAAAAGATATCGACTCTATAGAATTAGCGGAAAAATTAAAAACTAAAAATATGTATATCGGAAGAGAACAAGGTAGAGAATTAGAAGAGGGTGAATTTTTCGTATCTGATTTAATTGGATTAGATGTTTTCACTGTGGACGGAGAAAAAGTAGGTGTTCTTAAAGATGTATTGCAACATGCTATAAATGATGTATATGTAGTTTCATCTGGAGAAAAAGAATACTTAATACCATCAATTGAAAAATTCGTACCAACTATTGATTTAGATCAAAATAAAATGATAATAGATCCTATAAAAGGAATGCTTGATTAGGTGGCAAGATGAGATTTCATATAATGACACTTTTTCCAGAGATATTTAATTCATACTTTGGAGAAAGTATAATGAAAAGAGCTATAGAAAAGGGAATTATTGAAGTGTTTGTATACAATATAAGAGATTTCTCTACTAACAAACATAAAAAAGTAGATGATTATCCTTTTGGAGGTGGGGCAGGTATGCTTATGACTCCTCAACCTATTTATGATACATATAAGCACATAGTAGATACTCATAATATAGAAAATCCAAGAGTTATATACTTAACTCCTAAAGGAAAAACATTGAGACAAGGTATTGTAAAAGGATTCTCAAAAGAAGAAGACATTATACTGCTTTGTGGACATTATGAAGGTATAGACCAAAGAATAATAGATTTAATAGTTACAGACGAAATATCAATAGGAGATTATGTACTTACTGGAGGAGAATTGCCAGCTCTTATACTTGTAGATGCTATAGCTAGGCTTATTCCAGGAGTATTAAATCAAAATGAGTCATTTGAAGATGAATCATTCGAAAATGACCTGCTTGAATATCCACACTATACTAGACCGAGAGAATTTATGGGACTAAGTGTACCAGATGTATTATTATCTGGAAACCATCAAAAAATAGAGGCGTGGAGAAAAGAACAATCTATTGAAATTACCAAAAAAAGAAGAAAAGATTTATATAAAAAGTATTGTAAGAAATAATTTTTTATAGTATAATATGAAAAGTCGAGACTACGGGCATTCCTCTGTTACACTGGTCAGTAATTAAGAATGTCTATGAATACTAGGAGGAAAAAAATGAACGAATTAATAAAATCATTAGAACAAGAACAATTAAAAAACGAAGTTCCTAACTTTGGACCTGGGGACACTGTAAAAGTACACGTTAGAATAGTAGAAGGAAAAAGAGAAAGAGTACAAGTATTTGAAGGTGTTGTAATAAAAAGACAAGGTGGAGGAAACAGAGAAACTTTCACTGTTAGAAAAATATCTTTCAACGTAGGTGTAGAAAGAACATTCCCAGTTCATTCACCAAAAATAGAAAAAATAGAAGTTACTAGAAAAGGTAAAGTAAGAAGAGCTAAAATCAATTACTTAAGAACTAGAACTGGTAAAGCTGCTAAAGTTAAAGAAGCTAGAACTAAAAGATAATAAATCTTTATTAAAATAAAAGGAAATCTCGAAAGAGCTTTCCTTTTTGTCTTATATGGAGAAATAAACTAATAAATACATAAATTATTAGAGATAATATAAATAAAAATATACATCTTTAAAAATGTTAAAATAAAGAGAGTTTTATAAAATATAACTAATAAAAAGGAAGTGAGAACATGACAAGAGATTACGAAGAATATTTAAAAGATGATAATCTACATATAAACTGGTATCCAGGACATATGAAAAAAACTAAAGAAATGGTACAAAATAACTTAAAGCTTGTAGACGTTGTTATAGAGCTTTTAGATGCTAGAATACCACTTAGTAGTAAAAACCCTGAGATAGATAAATTAGCACAAAATAAACCTAGAGTAGTAGTTTTAAATAAAAGTGATTTATCTGACAAAGCTAAATTAAATAAATGGATAAGCTACTATCAAAGTAAAGGTATAAAAGCTATACCAGTAGACACTCTAAAAGGTAACGGAGTAAATAAAATTGTAGAAGAATGTAAAAATGCTACAAAAGAAAAAATGGATGCATTAAAAGAAAAGGGAAGAAAAGAAAGAGCGATAAGAGTTATGATCGTTGGTGTTCCAAATGTAGGGAAATCTTCTCTTATAAATAAATTAACAGGAAGAAAAAGTACTCAAACAGGAGATAGACCAGGTGTAACAAAAGGTAAACAATGGGTTAGACTTAAAGGAAACTTAGAGTTATTAGATACACCAGGTATATTATGGCCTAAATTTGAAGATCAAAAAATAGCTTTAAATTTAGCATTTACAAGAGCTATAAAAGACGAAATACTAGATATAGATACTTTAGGACTAAAATTCATAGAAAAAATGTCTGAGATAGAGCCAGAGAAGTTAAAAGCTAGATATAAATTAGATTCTCTAGGTGAAGAACCACTAGAAACTATGGAGATGATAGGAAGAAAAAGAGGATTCATCTTAGGAAGAAATGAATTAGACTATACAAGAATAGCAAAAACAGTTCTAAATGAGTTTAGAGAAGGTAAATTAGGTCAAATAACTCTAGAAGTGCCTGAAGATATAGAAGAAGCATAAATTAATTGATTAAATATATAAAGCTGGTCTTGAATACTTAAACTTAAATATTCAAGACCAGCTTTTTTATATATTATAGAAAAGAAAAAGTAATAATACTATGCTTTAAAAAAGTAATTCTTATGATATTTTAAAGCTGTATTATGATAATTATATGTATTTAGATGTATAAAAATAAAATAAAAATTACTCTGAATTGTCTGTATAATTTAAATTTTAAATATATTTAAATTATATTGACTATTAAAGCTAATGTATGTATAATAGAGTAATCAGTAAGACAACAATATTAGGAGGAATAATTATGAATACAAAAAATAAAGACATAATTGTAACTGGTTTTGCCCTGTTCGCTATGTTCTTCGGAGCAGGAAACTTAATATTCCCGCCTTACTTAGGGGTTATAACAGGAGATAAATTCTTAATAGGATTTTTAGGGTTTATACTAGCTGACGTAGGTTTATCACTACTTGCTATATTAGCATCAGCTAAATCTGATGGAGATACGGGAAGAGTATTTGGTAGAGCGGGTAAATTATTTGCGATAATTTTAGGTTCTGCTATAATGATATGCTTAGGGCCACTTCTTGCAATACCAAGAACAGCTGCTACAACTTTTGAAATGGGGATAATACCACTTATACCGGGATTCAATGCAGTATTATTTTCGACAATATTCTTTGCTATAACATTGGCTTTAACAATAAAGCCATCTAAAGTGGTAGATATAATTGGTTCGTATTTAACACCAGCATTATTAGTTTGCTTATTAGCTTTAATAGTAATTGGTATAATAAATCCAATAGGAAATTTAAATGATGCTGCCATAGAAAATGTATTTAGTGAAGGAATATTACAAGGATACCAAACGTTAGATGCATTAGGAGCGATATGTTTATCGGCTGTATTAATAAAAAGTTTAGTACAAAAAGGATATAAAAAAGAAAAAGATAGAGTTAATATTTTATTAAAAGCAGGATTTATAGCTGCGTTAGGTCTAGCGCTTGTATACGGAGGTCTTACTTATCTTGGAGCGACAGTATCAACTCAATATGGAGTAGATGTATCGCAATCAGCATTAATAGTTGCTATAACAGTTGCTTTACTTGGTACTCCAGGAAAAGTAGTTTTATCTTTAATAGTAACACTAGCATGTTTAACTACAGCTATTGGTTTAACATCTGCTACAGCAGAGTATTTTTCAGGCTTAACTAAAAATAAATTAAAATATGAACATATAGTAATAACTGTATGCTTATTAAGTTTAGTAATATCAACTTTAGGAGTTGGAACTATAATAAAAATATCTGCTCCAATACTTAGTTTAATATATCCAGCAACAATAGTATTAATAGTAGTAACTATATTTAATAAATACTTTAAAAATGATAATGTAGTTAAAGGTGCTACTTACGTTGCGCTATTAATGGGTATACTTATGGCAGGTAATGATTTAGGTATGAACTTTGACTTTATAAATTTATTACCTTTTGCAAACTTAGGTTTCTGTTGGGTAGTGCCAGCAATAATAGGTGGACTTATAGGATTCTTTATAAAATCATCTAAAAAAGTTCAAGATAAAGATTCAGAAGAAATTGCAGTTTAATATATAAAAATATATAAACTATTTATATAAATCGCCGAGGAATTTAATGTATATTGAGTTCCTTGGCGATTTTTTGTATTATACTAAGTATAATAAAATAATAATTAATTAAAAATTACATAATAACTATAAAAATATTAATATATAAAAAAAGAGGTGTATTATGAAAAATAAAAGTGTAAAAGAAATAAAAGAGATAGTAGATAATTTAAATGAAGATCAATATGTAGAATATATACAATTATTGAATCAAGATGATAGAAAATCAGTTCAGAATATAGCTAAGAGCTTAGGTAAAAAATTAGAAAAAATAAAAAAAGAAGAAGAGAGACTTGAGTTTATAAATACATTTGAAAATGAAGGATATGCAAATGGATATTTATATATAGGAGGAGTTGATGAAGCTGGAAGAGGGCCTTTAGCAGGACCAGTAGTAGCCAGTGTAGTAGTATTTGAAAAAGGAACAAAAATTCCGTACATAAATGACTCTAAAAAGCTTTCTGAAGCAAAAAGGGATGAATTATTCGACATAATAAAAGAACAGGCATTAGATTATGGAATAGGCATTGTAGAAAATGATGAAATAGATGAATATAATATCTTAAATGCTACATATATGGCTATGAATAAAGCGATAAATGCCTTAAGTAAAAAGCCAGATTATTTACTTTTAGATGCAGTTACAATACCTGATTTAGATATAAAACAATTTCCGATAATAAAAGGGGATTCTAAATCAATATCTATAGCAGGCGCTAGTATACTTGCCAAAGTTACAAGAGATAGACTTATGTATAAATATGATGAAATATATCCACAATACGGATTTAAACATCATAAAGGATATGGAACAAAAGAGCATTATGAGGCTATTGAAAAATATGGTATAACTCCTATTCATAGAAAGAGTTTCTTAAAGAATGTGTTATAATTACTATGAGAATTAGAAGATAAATTAACTAAAAATTTAAAAATACTATTTGGGAGGATTAAATATGGATTACAAAAGTGTCTTAAAGAGTGCAAGAGAAAACTTAAATGGAAGTTGTAAAGTATGTAAAGTATGTAATGGTATAGCATGTTCAGGTGAGGTCCCAGGAATGGGTGGAAAAGGAACAGGTGTAGCATTTACTGAAAATATAAAAAGTCTAGAAAAAGTCAAAATAAATATGAGGGTTTTACACAATGTTAAAAATCCAGATACATCAGTAGAAATGTTTGGCAAAAAAATGAAAGCTCCTATATTTGCAGCTCCAGTATCAGGAACTACTTTAAATATGGGTGGAAAATATACTGAAAAAGAATATATATCATGGGTAATAGAAGGATGTTTAAAAGCTGGAATATATCCAATGGTAGGAGATACTGCAATAGAAACTTTCTTGACTGATAATTTAGAAGTATTAAAAGAAAAAAATGCAGATGGTATAGCATTTATAAAACCATGGGAAAATGATGCTATAATTTCAAAAATGAAATTAGCAGAAGATGCAGGTGTATTTGCGCTTGGTGTAGATGTAGATGCATGTGGATTAGTTACTTTATCGCTTCACGGTAAAAATGTAGAACCAAAAACTTTAGATAAAATAAAAGAATTAAAAAAAGCTACAAAACTACCTTTTATACTAAAAGGACTTATGACAGTAGATGAAGCTATATTAGCGGCAGAAGCTGGTGTAGATGCAATAGTTGTATCTAATCATGGTGGTAGAGTACTAGACTGTACTCCAGGAGCAGCTGATGTACTTCCTGCTATAGCAAAAGCTGTAAAAGGGAAAACTATAATACTTGCTGACGGTGGAGTTAGAACAGGTGTTGATGTATTAAAATTAATAGCTTTAGGAGCAGATGGTGTATTAATCGGTAGACCATTTGTAACAGCATCTTTTGGTGGCGGTACTGAAGGTGTAGAGATTTATGTAAATAAAATAATATCTGAGCTTGAGGCGACTATGAGACTTACTGGATGTGCTACTATAGCTGATATAGATGAAAGAGTAATATTTAGTAAATAAAAATTAAAAAATATCAATATATGTAAAAAGAGGCGTTATTTAGCCTCTTTTTTAAATAATATTAAAAATAAAACAATATCAATTTAAGTAATATGATAATATAAATAATATATAGGGATTAATCTATATTTTGGCAATTCTATAAAAAGCGGGTGAAAAGGGTGAGAATGGAGAGAATATTAGACTTAGAGCTTTTGAAAATAAAAGATAGTATTGAAGATTATACTTATTTTGGAGGAAATCAAGAGTGGTTTGAAACAAAATGGAGAAGAATGTCAGGATGTGGTCCTACAACTGCTTCAACGATTATTATGTATGAGGATATAAAAAATAATATAGACAAATTTCAACATTATAGTAAATCAGAATTTTTAGTATTAATGAATGATGTTTGGGAGTTTATAACACCTCAGATTGGAAGAGGAGTAAATACAATTGAATTATTTTTAGAAGGATTTGAAAAATATATAAACTCGAGACAACATAAAAATATAAAATCCAATTTTTTAAAAATACCGAAAAAAGTTGAGGAAAGACCTTCAAATAAAGAAGTATTTAAATTTTTAGATGAAGCATTAGAAAAAGGCCATCCAATCGCATTTTTAAATTTAGACAATGGCAAAGAAAAAAACTTAGATGCATGGCATTGGGTTACGGTAGTAGGTGTTTTATATTGCAACTTGGATGATAAATTAGAAATTACAATTTGTGATGAAGGAATATTAAAAAAAATAAATCTAAGTTTATGGATTGAAACTACTAAAAATGAAGGTGGATTTGTTTATTTTGAATAAATTTATTATTTAAAACTTATTATCATAAGCAATAGATAAAGTCGGTGGATAAATAAATGAAGTGAATTTTGTAGAAATTAAAAAAGCTAAGTAGAATATGAATCTACCTAGCTTTTATTTAGTTTATTTAATTTTCAAATGGACTCTTTACAATGCTTATTTTATCATCTGTTTTTATAAGTTCAGATGTATTTTTATAAGATTGTTTTAGATAACTTTGATCTATATATGTTGTTTTTTCTAATATATTATCGGCAACAGGTATTATTTCATAAACGCTTTTGCCACTAGATTCGTATTTATTTACCCAAGTTGGTATACAAGTAACTTTTTTAACTTTAGCTTCATTATTACCTTGTTTTTCGATATTTATATCTACCATAAGACCATCTTCTGTATACATGCTTATATATTCTCTTCTTTGGTTAGATATATAATTTCCTAAAGAATAAATAACAAGTGTTTCATTTTTACCATCAGTTGATTTTATTGTCTCTACAGGTTCTACAACATGAGGATGAGATCCTATTATAATATCGACTCCAGCATCACATAACTTTTGAGCTAATTTCTTTTGAAAATTATTAGGTGTTCTGCTATATTCATCTCCCCAGTGAATTATAACTATTTGCATATCTGTATCATCTTGATATTTTTTAACAGTAGAATAAATTGTATCAAATGCCTTATTTACATCAGAAGTATCAAATACATTCATTAAATCAGTTTTATCACTAGAAACTTTTATACCATTTAAATATTTTGTTCCATTTTTAATTTCTCCATAAGTATAAGATGTAATGCCAAGTTTTATATTGTTTACATTTTCTATTATGTAATCATCATCTGATGTTTTTTGACGAGTACCTACAGTATCAAATCCTTTTGATTTTAATGTAGATAAAGTACGTTCAACACCTAAGCTAGACATATCAAAACTATGATTATTGATAGTTGATAATAAGTCAAATCCAGTATCTTTTAATGCATCTGCAAGTGAATCTGGCGTATTAAATGTTGGATAAGAACTGTAATTATATACATCATTACCAGCAAGTGTAGTTTCTAAGTTAGCTATTGCTAAATCTGCTTTTTGGACATATTCTTTTACGTATTTATAATTATTTTCAAAAGAATATTGTTTTGTGCTCGGATTATATTGTGCATCAAGTTGAGGTGAATGAGCCATTACATCACCACATGCAATTAGAGATGCGCTGTAAGTTTCATTATTTTGTGATTAAGTTAATTCAGTAGTTTTATTTACTTTAGCAACATTATCCCCTTTATTAAATGATTTAACTCCAGCAACAATAGCAACTAAAAATACTACTAAAGCTGCTAATACAATTGTTAGATTTTTACGATTAATTTTTGATTTTTTTTTCTTTTTATTTCTGTTACTTCCCATTTTTACCCTCCAATAGAAATGTTTATAATATTTATCGTATAATTATTTGTAAAATTTTTCAATTAAAACTTGTAAAAGTGTATATATTGTAACCTTTATGACTAAAATACAAAAAAGATTTTGGGTGGTATATATGGAAATTTATAAAATGATTAAAAATTTAGATAATGTTAAAAAAGGTAAAATAGGGGAAAATATAGCAAAAAAATATTTAATATCACTAGGAATGACTATAATCTGTAGCAATTATAGAACTAAATTTGGTGAAATTGATATTATCGCAAAATTAGAAAACAAAATAATATTTGTGGAAGTAAAGTCTAGAATGTCTAAAGATTATGGACTTGCATGTGAAGCAGTTGATTATAAAAAGGCATCAAAAATAACTTCTGTTGCAAAATATTATATTTCCACAAATAATTTAAAAAACTATGAAATAAGATTTGATGTGATTGAGATTTATTTTATTGAAGAAAAAATAAATCATATAGAAAATGCATTTTAAGAAAGGATAGTTATGTTAAGTATAGTGAATTCATGTAATCTAATTGGAATAGATGGCTTTATTGTAAATGTAGAAGTCGACATTACTAGAGGGATGCCTTGTTTTAATATAGTAGGCTTAGCTAGTATTGAAATAAAAGAAGCAAAAGAACGAGTAAAATCAGCAATTATAAATAGCGACTTTGAATTTCCAACAAAGAGAATAGTGGTGAATTTATCACCAGCAGATATAAAAAAAGAAGGGTCTTTATTAGATTTACCTATATCTATTGGACTTCTTATAAATTATATAAAAAGAGAAAAATCATATTTTGACGAGACAATATTTGTAGGTGAATTATCTTTAGATGGAACATTAAAAAAAGTCAGAGGTATTTTGCCTATAGTTTTGAGTGCAAAACAAAATGGATATAAAAGAATATTTATTCCATATGATAATTTAAAAGAAAGTTCATATGTAGATGGTATAGAGATAATACCAATAAAAAATCTGAAAGAATGTATATCATATATAAATAGTAGAGAAAAATTTGATTTAACTTCTATATTAAAAATTTATGATATCGATACAGAAAATGAAGGCTATGAAGAAGATTTTTCTGATGTAAGAGGTAATTATTTTGTAAAAAGGGGGCTTGAAATTGCAGCAGCGGGAAATCATAATGTTATCTTAATGGGACCACCAGGGTGTGGCAAAACAATGATGGCGAGAAGAATAAGAACTATAATGCCGGATTTAGATAAAGATGAAATGATGGAAATAAGCAAAATATACAGTATAGCGGGACTTATAAATAACGATATAGGAATTATAAATAAAAGACCATTTAGAGCTCCACATCACAGTGCAACAAATATTTCGCTGCTTGGAGGAGGGGCAAAAGCTACCCCAGGGGAAATAGTATTAGCTCATAGGGGTGTATTGTTTTTAGATGAATTAGCTGAATTTAATAGAAAAACTTTAGACATGCTAAGGCAACCGATAGAAGACGGAACAATAAGTATATCTAGATTAAAGTTTCACATTAAATATCCATGCAATACCTTGATTGTAGCAGCTATGAATCCTTGTCCATGTGGGTATTTTATGTCTAACACAGAATGTAAATGTAGTGCTAGTGAAATAATGAGATATAAAAATAAAATATCAGGACCACTATTAGATAGATTTGATATATTTTTAGATGTAGATCGAATTGAAATAGGAGAATTTAATGAAAATAATCTAAATGAGACATCTGAAACAATAAAAAATAGAGTACAAAACGCTAAAGATATACAAATAGAGCGTTTTAAAAATAGCAATATAAAAAACAATGATGAAATAAGCTCATATCAAATTAACAACTACTGCAAGTTAAATAAAGAAGGTAAAAATACAGCAAATAAAATATTTAATAAATATAAATTGAGCAATAGGAGTTATACAAAATTACTTAAAACTGCTAGAACAATAGCAGACTTAGAAGTATGTGAAGAAATACAAAAAAATCATATATTAGAAGCTTTTTCATATAGAAAAGGATATTATAAATATTTTAAATGAGGTGATAATATGGAAGAGAGGGAAATGTATTTATTCTTAAGTTCGATATATAGAATTACCCAAGAAGACATAATTTCTTTAAAAAATGAATTTGAAAAATTAATAAATTTAATGTATTTAGAAAAAGATAAGATTTTGAAAAATAAAAAAATAAATTTAAAATTATCACGAAATATAGTAAAATATAGAAGTCCTGAAAGAATAGAAAAAATAAAAGCGGTTTTACAACAACAGCAAATACATTACATATGTATTGAAGATGATGATTATCCAGAGAGATTAAAACATATTTCTAAGCCACCGCCTATATTATTTTATAAAGGGGATATTTCTTTTTTACAAGGGGGAAACGTTATATCAGTTATTGGATCTAGGACTCCGACTAAATACGGTCTTAAATATGTAAGAAAATTTACAAAAGAATTATCTGATTGTGGTATGCATGTTGTAAGTGGACTTGCTATAGGGATAGACTGTGAATCTCATCTTGCATGTATGGAAGGTAAATATGGAAAAACAGCTGCGATATTGGGAAGTCCTCTTGATAATATAAGGCCTGCCGTAAATTTAAAAACAGCAAATAAGATTTTAGAAAATGGTGGAGCAATAATATCAGAGTTTTTTTTAGGCACAGATGTAACTCCATTAAATTTTATTATGAGAAATAGAATTATAAGCGGTATAAGTGAAGCTACTTTTATAATAGAAGCTGCTGAAAAGAGTGGCGCTTTATCAACTGCTAGATACTCAAATAATGAAGGAAGGGAAGTATTTGTAATACCTGGAAGAATAGATGACCCTAAAAGTAGAGGTTGTTTAGATTTACTTTTTGAAGGTGCATTAATAGTAAGAGAGTTAAAGGATATAACACAACATCGCGTATATTATGACCATATGAAAAAATTTTGTACTTTAAATAATTGCAAAGATAGTATAGAATATGATATTAAGAGTTTAAATTATGAAAAACAGGAAATTTTAAACTCAATACGACAAAATGGTAATATAAAAATAGATGATATTTGTGATTATACTGGAATTGATATAAAAACAATAAACTCAAATATAAATGAACTATTAATAGATGACTATATTATTGAAATGGAAAATAAGACTTATGGATTTAATGTTTAACATAAAAAGTGGGGGTGTAAAAACATGGCGAAAGCATTAGTAATTGTCGAATCGCCAGCTAAGGCTAAAACAATAGAAAAGTTTTTGGGAAAAAGTCACTACACAGTTAAGGCTTCAGTAGGACATGTAAGAGACCTACCAAAGAGCCAACTAGGTGTTGATATAGAAAATAATTTTGAACCAAAATATATAAATATAAGAGGTAAGGGTGATGTGATTAAAGAGCTAAAAAAGGAAGCTAAAAAAGCTAAAAAAGTTTATCTAGCTACCGACCCTGATAGAGAAGGGGAAGCTATATCATGGCACTTATCTTATATTTTAAATATAGATGAAGATGAAAAATGTAGGATAGAATTTAATGAAATAACAAAAGGCGCTATTAAAAATGCAATAAAAAATCCTAGAAATATAGACTTAAACTTAGTAGATGCACAACAAGCGAGAAGGGTTTTAGATAGATTACTAGGATATCAAATAAGTCCTATATTATGGCAAAAGGTGAGAAAAGGTTTAAGTGCAGGTAGAGTTCAATCTGTCACAACTAAATTAATATGTGAAAGAGAAGAAGAAATTAAATCTTTTATACCTAAAGAATATTGGACTATAGAATTAGTTGTCTTAAATAAAGACGGAGAAGAATTTACATTAAAATTCTATGGAGAAGACGGCAAGAAAATAGATTTAGAAAATGAAGCTCAAGTAAATAAAATATTAGATATTATAAACAACGCAGAATTGACTGTAAGCAAAATAGAATCTAAAAGTCGTAGAAAATCAGCTCCAAAGCCATTTACAACAAGTGTGCTTCAACAAGATGCTGCAAATAAACTAAACTTTACGACTAAAAAGACTATGATGGTTGCCCAAGAACTTTATGAAGGTATAGATATAAAGGGAGAAGGCACAGTAGGTCTTATATCTTATATAAGAACAGACTCTAAGAGAATATCTGAAGAAGCGAGAGAAAAAGCAAAAGATTATATAGTAGATTCAATAGGTCAAAACTACTACAAAGACCACACAAAAGACAGTAAAGGCAAAAAAGAAAAGAAAGTTCAAGATGCCCATGAGGCTATAAGACCTACTTCTGTAGAGAGAACTCCAGATAGTATCAAAGATTCTTTAAGCAAAGATCAATATAAATTATACAATTTAATTTGGAGAAGATTTGTTGCAAGTCAAATGGAAGATTCTATATTTGATGTATTAAATGTAGAATGTAATATTGAAAATCTAGTATTTAAAGCTACTGGGTCTAAACTTAAATTTGACGGATATACGAAAATTTATAATTTTACAGATAGAGAAGATAAAATACTTCCAAGTTTAAGTGAAGGAGAGAGTTTAAAAATACAAAAACAAGACCCTCAACAACACTTTACATCTCCTCCACCAAGATATACTGAAGCTAGTTTAGTAAAAACTTTAGAGGAGCTTGGAATAGGAAGACCAAGTACTTATGCACCTACAATAACAACTATACTAAATAGAGAATATGTTGAAAAGGAAGGTACAAGTTTACTTCCAACAGAGTTAGGTATAATAGTGACAAAAATACTAGATGAGAATTTCCACAAATTTATGGAAGTTGACTTTACAGCTGATATGGAATCACAGTTAGACCAAATTGAAGAAGGCAATGCTGAGTGGAAACACGTAGTTGAGGAATTTTATTCACCACTAGAAGAAGCGATTAAAACAGCCTTAGAAAATATAGAAAAAGTAAATATGGATGAAGAAACTGACGAGATTTGTGAACTTTGTGGCTCAAATATGGTAATAAAATACGGTAGATTTGGAAAGTTTATGGCTTGCAAAAATTATCCTGAATGTAAAAATACAAAACCTATAGTAAATAAAATAGGTGTTAAATGTCCAAAATGTAAAGAAGGGGACATTATAATGAGAAAAAGTAAAAAGAAAAAGGTATTTTACGGATGTTCAAACTATCCTGAGTGTGATTTTGTCGCTTGGAACAAACCTGTAGAAGAACCTTGTGAAGAATGTGGATCTTATATGTATGAGAAATACTCTAAATCTGGTACTAAAATAGTATGTTCAAATAAGGATTGTAAACATGAACGTATTGTTAAAGAAGAATAGAGGTATTATCAAACAATCATATTGCTAAAATGAGTGAAAATTTGAAATATTTAATTATATTATTGAATTGATTACAGAAATATGTTAAGATTACATTGTATAAATGTTATTATGAACATTATTATATTTTGATTTATATTTAGATTGACTTAAATTAAGGAGAGGATTAAATGGCAAGCGAAGTACTACAAAAAACGAGAAGAATTAATAAAACTCTACAAACTAGCAGCGGAAGCAAAGTATCTTTTGACAGATTAGCAGAAACATTAGGCGAAGTTTTAGATGCCAATGTTTATGTTTTAAATACAAAGGGGAAAGTATTAGGATTACATTTAACAGATATACAAGATAGTTCAGTTGTAATAGATGAAGATACTAAACAAAAAAGATTCCCAACTGAATACAACGAAAGCTTACTTAAAATATCAGAAACACTAGATAACTTAACTGGAGAAAAATTAGTTCAATTATTCCCAGATGAACATAGTAGAAGTGAAAAATATCTTACAATAGTTCCTATACTTGGAAGTGGACAAAGATTAGGATCACTAGTATTATCTAGATATGACAAAGTGTTTAACGATGATGACTTAGTTATATCAGAATACAGTGCTACTGTAATAGGTATGGAAATATTAAAATCTTTAAGTGAAGAATTAGAAGTTGAAATGCGTAAAAAAGCTGTAGTTCAAATGGCAATAGGTACGCTTTCTTACTCTGAACTTGAAGCTGTAGAGCATATATTTAATGAATTAAACGGAAATGAAGGTCTATTAGTAGCTAGTAAAATAGCTGATAGAGTTGGAATAACAAGATCAGTAATAGTAAATGCTTTAAGAAAATTCGAGAGTGCAGGGGTTATAGAATCTAGATCATTAGGTATGAAGGGAACTCATATAAAAATACTTAACGATAAATTAATACCTGAATTAAAAAAAGTAAGAAATAATTATTAATTAAAAATTAATTTTAGGAATCCTTCTTTATATAAAGAAGGATTTTTTGATATAAAAAATTTATACTATTTAGTAGATAAGGAGGCAACATGCAACCTTTAGCAGATAAATTAAGACCAGAGACTATAGAAGATATGGTAGGACAATCTCATATTATTGGAAAGGGAAAGATAATAAATAGATTAATTGAAAATAAAACTATTCCAAATATGATTTTATATGGACCACCAGGAACAGGAAAGACGACATTGGCAAATATAATAGCTAATGTTACAGGTAAAAAATATATAAAATTAAATGCAGTAAATTGTGGTGTAAAAGAAATAAAAGAAGTTATAGATAATAGTAAAAGAGATTTATTTTCATATAACGGCATTATATTAATGCTAGATGAGATACAAGCACTAAATAAAAAACAACAGCAGGCATTGTTGGAGGTAATTGAAGAAGGTTCTGTTACTTTAATTGCTAGCACAGCAGACAATCCTTATTTTGTTGTCTATAAAGCTATACTAAGTCGAAGTACTATATTTGAATTTAAGCCTATACAAAAACAAGATATATACTTAGGTTTAAAGAGAGCTGTAAATAGATTAAAACCAATGTATACATATGAAAATATAAATGTAGAAGATGAAGCTCTTAGATATATAGCAGAGACTTGTAATGGCGATATGAGAAGTGCATTAAATAAATTAGAGTTAGTTTTTAATATTGGAATTGATGTAGGGACAAATAGCGTGAATATAACATTAGAAGATACTATAAATTGTTCTAGTGTCAAAATATTAAACTATGATAATAAAGGTGACGATAGCTACTCTGTATTATCAGCTTTTCATAAATCTCTCAGAGGTTCTGATGAAAATGCGGCACTACATTATTTAGCTAGACTTATAAAGTCACAAGATATCCAATCTATAATTAGAAGGTTGTTGTGTGTTGCAAGTGAAGATGTAGGTTTAGCTGTGCCACAAGCTATAACAATAACTAATGCATGTGTTGAAGCTGCACTAAAACTAGGATTTCCAGAGGCAAGATTGCCATTAGCACAAGCTACTGTATATTTAGCAAGATGCCCGAAATCAAATTCAGTAGCAGAGGCTATCGATATGGCATTATACGATTTAGACAATATAGAAACAGGTGAGATACCGAATCATCTAAAAGATGCACATTATGCAGGGGCGGCGAAATTAGGAAGAGGTGTTGAATATAAATATCCTCACAATTATCTTAATAACTATATAAAACAACAATACCTCCCAGATGCTATCAAAGATAAAAAATACTATAAAGCTGGAAATAATAAAAATGAAATGGCATATGAACAATATTGGAACAATTTAAAAAAATAAATTAAAAGACAAACATAACGTTTGTCTTTTTTAATTCTAAGGAAATTATACATTATCTGGTTTGTGGATAATGTATAATTTCCAACCTATTAATTAAAGCAACGGACGGAGTTGTTGGCGATATGAACGCAGTGAATTTTTATTTATTTTTTATTAGAGAATTTATTGATAAAAAAAATGGTAATATTTATAATTAGGTTAGAAAACTTTATTTATAATACATAAAATGAAACGACAGGGGTTGGAGATAGTCGTATTTGGGGGATTCATATGATTAAAATATTAGACAAAAAATATGAAAAGAAGGTTATTGAATATTTAAATCTTGAAAAAGAGATTAATACATTTAACCTACAAGAAATACAGAATTATGGATTTGAAAATGTATTTTATAAGATATATTCAGACATAGATGAATTTGGGAACATAAAAGGGATATTGTTTAAATGTTTTGAATATCTTACTTTTTATGCTTATAAAGACTTTGATGTTGATGGATTTTGTGAATTTATATCTGATATGGAATTTAGCGAGATAAGTGGAAAATCCAGTTGTGTCGATATAATTGCAGAAAAATTAGGATTATTAAAATATAGAAAAGTACATCTATGTGAGCTTGAAGAGATAAATGAAGAGGATAAGGATCTTGATTGTAATTTGAAATTAAAAAAAATAAATGTATTTAATATAAAGAGAGTAGTGAATTTATATGAGCAAATAACTGAATTTCAAAATACGACTTTAGAAGGTTTAAGATCAAATTTAAAAAGCGGTAGAGGTTATTGCATTGAGTATAGAAAAAAAATAATATCAATGGCAAAATCTACTGCAGAAAATAAAAATACAGCTATGATTATAGGTGTTGGAACACATCCCAAATATAGAAATCAAGGCCTAGCAACAAAATGTCTTATTAAATTATGCGAAGAACTCTTAAAAGAAGGGATAAAGCCATGTTTATTTTATGACAATGAGGAAGCTGGAAAACTATATCGAAAATTGGGGTTTAAAAGAATAGATGAGTGGACAGTATATTATAAAGATTAAAAAAATAGTACTTCAAATACAGTAATTTCAATAGATTGAAAAAATAATTTAATTCTGACTAAAATAGTCTAAATTAATGTTGACAAAATTACTCGAGTATAATACAATTATAACAGTAAGATAAATCCTACTAAAAAAGTAGGAATAAAAAGGGTGATAAAATGAAACTATCAACTAAAGGTAGATATGGGCTCAAGGCTATGTTTGAATTATCACTTAATCATAGTAAGGGGCCAGTATCTATAAAAAATATTGCTGCCAAACAAAATATACCAGAGCAATACTTAGAACAGATTTTTTCAAAACTAAAAAAAGCAAATTTAATAAAAAGTGTAAGAGGTGCCCAAGGAGGGTATCTATTATCTAGAAAAGCAAGTGAAATAACAGTATATGACATATTGACTGTACTTGAAGGGCCTGTATCAATATCTGATTGTTTGCTAGATAAAGACTCATGTCAAAACTCAGACAGTTGTGTAACAAAATTAGTCTGGGAAAAGATGAGAGATGCCATGGACAATGTTATGAAATCTATTACACTTTGTGATATGGTAAACAATTATAATGAAACTCATAATATAAATAGGTTAGAGAATGATATTTATTGTTTAATGAATAATGAAATAAAAAAATAGGAGATGACAATCATGGAAAAAAGAAGAATATATATGGACTATGCAGCAACTACTCCAGTTAAGTCTGAAGTATTAGAGGCTATGATGCCTTATTACACTACTTACTTTGGAAATGCTTCAAGTTTCCATCAATTCGGTAGAGAAGCAAAAGAAGGTTTAGATAAAGGGAGAGCTCAAGTAGCTTCATTAATAAATGCAGACCCAAGAGAAGTATATTTCACTAACGGTGGATCTGAAAGTGATAACTGGGCTTTAGAAGGAACTGCTTTTGCTAGAAGAAATAAAGGAAATCATATAATAACTAGTAAAATAGAACATCATGCAGTACTACATACTTGTGAATACTTAGAAAAAGTTCACGGATTTGAAGTAACATACTTAGATGTAGATGCTGATGGTAAAGTAGATTTAGAACAATTAAAAAACGTTATAACTGACAAAACAATACTTGTAAGTGTAATGTATGCTAATAACGAAATAGGTACTATACAACCTATAAAAGAAATAACAGAAATAGCTCATGCACATGGCGCTTTAATGCATACAGATGCTGTTCAAGCATGTGGTAATATACCAGTTGATGTTAAAGATTTAGGTGTAGACTTAATGAGTATGTCTGGACATAAAATATACGGACCTAAAGGGATCGGAGCTTTATACATCAAAAAAGGTGTAAAAATCCATAATTTCATGCACGGTGGAGCTCAAGAAAGAAGAAAAAGAGCTGGTACTGAAAATGTTCCTGCAATAGTAGGATATGGAAAAGCTGCTGAAATGGCTAAAAACAACATGGAAAACCATGTTAGAGAACTTACAAGACTTAGAGATAAATTAATGTATGGTTTACAAGAAAGAATACCTCATACAAGAATAAACGGTCATAAAACAGATAGATTACCAGGTACTGCAAATGTATCATTCCAATTTATAGAAGGTGAAGGTATATTATTACTTCTTGACCAAGCTGGAATAGCTGGTTCTTCAGGTTCTGCTTGTACATCAGGTTCATTAGATCCATCACATGTACTTATGGCTTTAGGTTTACCACATGAATTAGCTCATGGATCTTTAAGACTTGTAGTTGGTGACTTTACAACTGAAGAAGATGTAGACTATGTATTAGAAACATTACCACCAATCATAGCTAGACTTAGAGAATTATCTCCATTATATCAAACATATATAAAAGAACATCCAGAAGAAAAAAAATAAGTGATTAATGTATAGATATAATGGGTAAAAAATAAATATACAAAAGAAATAAATGACATTAAAATAAATACACAAAATAGGGCTTAAATTGAAATTAACTTATATTAACTCATAGATAAAAATAAAAAATTAGTAAAATTAGGAGGATTAAGATTATGCAATATAGTGATAAAGTAATGGACCATTTCTTACATCCAAGAAATGTTGGAGAAATAGAAGATGCAAGTGGTGTAGGTGAAGTAGGAAACGCAAAATGTGGGGATATAATGAAAATATTCTTAGACGTAGAAGATGATATAATAAAAGACGTTAAATTCCAAACATTTGGATGCGGTTCTGCAATAGCAAGTTCATCAATGGCTACAGAACTTATAAAAGGTAAAAGTATACATGAAGCTTTAGCTTTAACTAACAAAGCAGTAGCAGAAGCTTTAGATGGACTTCCACCAGTAAAAATGCACTGTTCAGTTTTAGCAGAACAAGCTATAAAAGCTGCACTTGTAGACTACGCTCAAAAAAATAACATAGATATACCAGAATTAGAAGGATTCGAACCAGACCATGACCATGATCATGACCACGGAGTAGAAGACGAAGACTAAGAAAATTTTTAAAATAAATATAAGAAAAATCTTTGGGATAATCTCAAAGATTTTTTCTTGTTTATAGATTTTTTAATAATTAATGTTTTAATGCTTTTAAAATTATTGCAAAATAGATATAATATAAAAACGAGGTGATAAACAAATATGAAAAAGAAAGTAATGATAGGTATGAGTGGTGGAGTAGATAGTTCTGTTGCTGCCTATTTATTAAAAGAACAAGGATATGATGTAATCGGTGTAACTATGAAGTTATGGCAAGATGATGAAGAGTACGAATTAATAGAAAATGATGGCGGATGTTGCTCTTTAGAAGCCGTAGAAGATGCTAGAAGCGTTGCGCAAAAGTTAGGCATACCGTTTTATGTATTAAACTTCAAAGAAGTATTTAAAGAGAAAGTAATCGATTATTTTATAGATGAATATATAAATGGTAGAACTCCAAATCCATGTATAGCATGTAATAAACATATAAAATTTGACGATTTATATAGAAGAGCTAGACAAATAGGATGTGATTATGTAGCAACAGGTCACTACGCTAGAATAGAAAAAGACGAAGAAACAGGAAGATATCTTCTTACTAAATCTGTTACAGATAAAAAAGACCAAACATATGCGCTATATAATCTAACACAAGATCAATTAGAACATACACTACTGCCAATAGGTGAGTTCGAAAAAGAAAAAGTAAGAGAAATGGCTAAAGAACTTGGCTTAGTAGTTCACAATAAACCAGATAGTCAAGAAATATGTTTCGTAAAAGACAACGACTATGCAAACTACGTAAAAAGACATTCAAACACAAGTATAAAAGAAGGTAATTTTGTAGATACTAAAGGTAATGTTTTAGGAAGACATAAAGGAATAGTAAACTACACAATAGGCCAAAGAAAAGGTCTAGGAATAGCATTTGGTAAGCCTATGTTTGTAATAGACATAAATGCTAAAAACAAAACAGTTATCCTAGGTGATAACTCAGACTTATTCCAATACAACTTAATCGCAAAAGACGTTAACTTTATATCAATAGAAGATATAAAAGAACCTATAAGAGTAAAAGCAAAAGTAAGATATGCAGCAAAACCAGCTGATGCGACAGTTTATAAAGTTGCTGAAGATAAAATAAAAATCGTATTTGACGAAGCTCAAAGAGCGATAACAAAAGGACAATCTGTTGTTATGTATGACGGAGATAAAGTTGTCGGTGGAGGAATTATAGAAAGTAGTTTCTAACATAAAAAGACATAAATAATTATTTATGATGACAAATTTATTAAGACAAATTTAAAAGTAAATTATTTATTGACAAAATATGATTTATACTTTAAATTAGTATTAGTAATTTATAAAATAAAAATACAATGAAGAGAAGTAGTAAAATATTTATATGACTTTACAGAGAAAAGGAAATGGTGAGAACCTTTAAGTACAGGATATTTGAAGCAGTCTTGGAGTAGCAATTCGGAGCTTAGTATGAATTGCCGGTAGTTACGTTATAGCTAAGGTTTTCCGAAGATGCCACTTTTTAGTGGTAATTAGGGTGGTACCGCGAATATACCTCGCCCCTATAATTTATTTATAGGCGTGAGGTTTTTTTTATGAAAATAATATTTGAAAATTTTAGGAGGTAATGCAATATGAAAAAAATGGGTTGCAACGAGATTAGAAAATCTTTTACAGATTTCTTCGAATCTAAAGGACATTATGTAGGTAAGAGTTCATCTTTAATACCAAAAAACGATAAAAGTTTATTATTAATAAACTCAGGGATGGCTCCACTTAAAAACTATTTCTCAGGAGTTGAAGTTCCACCAAGAAATAGAATGAGTACAGTTCAAAAATGTATAAGAACGGGAGATATAGAAAACGTAGGTAAAACTGCAAGACACGGTACATTCTTCGAAATGATGGGTAACTTCTCATTTGGAGATTACTTCAAAGAAGATGCTATAAAATGGGCTTGGGAATTCGTAACTAAACATTTAGAAATACCAGAAGAAAAAATATGGGCTACAGTATACTTAAATGACGATGAAGCTCGTGACTTATGGTTAAAATACTCAACTATACCACAAGAAAGAATAGTTAGATTAGGAAAAGACGATAACTTCTGGGAAATAGGATTAGGACCATGTGGACCTTGTTCAGAATTATACTATGACAGAGGTGAAGAATACGGATGTGATAATCCAGATTGTAAACCAGGATGTGACTGTGATAGATACTTAGAATTCTGGAACTTAGTTTTCACTCAATTTGATAGACAAGAAGATGGAAGTTATCCAGAACTTACTCATAAAAATATAGATACAGGTATGGGTCTTGAAAGAATAGGTTGTATAATGCAAGGTGTTGACAATATATTCGAAGTTGACACTATAAGAGCTATAATAGATGAAATAGAAAAAATATCAGGTGTTAAATACGGTTCAGATGCTAAAAGTGATGTATCAATAAGAATAATAACTGACCACATAAGAGCAACAAGCTTTATGATAGCTGATGGAATACTTCCATCAAACGAAGGTCGTGGATATGTTCTTAGAAGATTATTAAGAAGAGCTGCAAGACACGGTAAATTATTAGGAATAAAAGAAGATTACTTATACAACTTATTTGATGTAGTTAAAGAAGTAAGTGGAGAAGCTTATCCAGAACTTATAGAAAAAGAAGGTTACATCAAAAAAGTTATAAAAATAGAAGAAGAAAAATTCAATGAAACTATAGACCAAGGTAGTGAAATACTAAACGGATATATAGAAGAATTAAAAGCAAACAACGAAAGTACATTAGCTGGAGAAAAAGTATTCAAATTATACGATACTTATGGATTCCCAATGGACTTAACTCAAGAAATATTAGAAGAAGTTGGATTTGATTTAGATGAAGAAGGATTCAACGCAGAAATGGATAAACAAAGAGAAAGAGCTAGAAGTGCAAGAGGAAATATGGAAGGTGAAAGCTGGAAAGAAGATCCACTTTCTACATTAGACGCTTCAGTAGCATCTACTTTTGAAGGATATAAACATTTATCTACTACAGGAGTTGTAACTGCTATAGTTAAAGGTGACGAAATAGTAGACACTATAACTGAAGGTGATGAAGCAGTAATAGTACTTGATAGAACTACTTTCTATGCTGAAGGTGGGGGACAAGTAGGTGACTCTGGTATATTAGAAAACGAAAATGCATTATTTGAAGTAATAACTACTAAAAAAGGTGCAAACAATACAATAAAACACATAGGTGTTGTTAAAAAAGGTAGCATAAATACTAAAGATGCATTAAAATCATTAGTAAATAGAGAAATAAGAATGGCATCAGCTAGAAACCATTCAGCTACACACTTATTACACAAAGCTTTAAAAGAAACTTTAGGAGAACATGTTAACCAAGCTGGTTCATTAGTAACTCCAGATAGATTAAGATTCGATATAACTCACTTTGAGCCAATATCAAAAGAAGAGTTAGATATAATAGAAAGAAAAGTAAATGACGTTATTTTACAATCTCTTGATATAGAATGTGAAGTAATGGGAATAAACGAAGCTAAAGAAAAAGGGGCAATGGCTCTATTTGGTGAAAAATATGGAAATGAAGTAAGAGTTGTATCTATGGGAGATTATTCTATAGAACTTTGTGGTGGTACTCACTTAACAAACACTTCTCAAGTAGGATTATTTAAAATATTATCTGAAGGTGGAGTAGCAGCTGGAGTAAGAAGAATAGAAGCTATTACAGGAAGAAGCGTATATGAATACTTAAATTCAAGAGATGAATTAATCGAAGAAGCATGCTCTGCATTAAAAACTAAAGAAGATAACTTAGTAAATAGAGCACAAGCTATAGTAGAAGAAAATAAATCTTTAGCAAAAGAACTTCATGAAGTAAAAGCTAAAATGAGTTTACAATCAGCTGACAAACTTATGGATTCAAAAGTTGATATAAATGGAGTAAGCTTACTTACTGCAAAATTTGAAGATATGGATATGAATTCATTAAAAGAAATGGCAGATAATTTAAGAGATAAATTACAAAGCGGTGTAGTAGCTATCTCTAATGTTAGTGATTCTAAAGTTAACTTCGTAGTTACAGCAACTAAAGATGTTATAGAAAAAGGAATTCACAGTGGAAACATAGTAAAAGAAATAGCACAAATTGCAGGCGGTAAAGGTGGCGGAAGACCTAACATGGCTCAAGCTGGAGCAACTGACGCTACAAAAATAGATGAAGCTCTAAGCTATGCTTGTGAGGTTATAAAAAGCCAAATAAAATAATAGTCTATAAATAACCAAAAGCTCTTATATAATTTGAGCTTTTGGGGATTTTAACTAATGGAGGGCTTTAAGTATGGATAGAAATTTAGATTACACAATGAAATTTGAGGGTATATCAGAAGAAAAACTGAGCATAAAAGAAACTTTACAATATGTTTATGAAGCATTAGAAGAAAAGAAACGTTATGACCCTATTGACCAAATTATAGGATATATACTTTCTGGGGACTCAAGCTATATAACAAGCAATAGAAATGCAAGAAGCATAATAAAAAAATACGAAAGAGATGAGTTATTAAAAGAACTATTAAAAAGCTATCTATCAAAAGAATAGAACAGCTTACCTTACAAGGTAGGATAGAAAGAGGTTGACTTAATGAAGAAAAAATTAATATCACTTTTATTATCACTAATGGTAATTTTAAGTTTTTCTATGTCTAGTGTATATGCTGACACCAACCAACAAGGAAAAATAATATATATTAGTTTAAATAGAACAAGCTTAGAACATTTACTTGAGATACCTATAATACAAAAAAAGACATCTGATAGTGGTTATGTTGCCCTTATGACTACTCGTGGTGATGGATCAAATAGTGATCAAAAATCTTTTGCAAGTATAGGTGCAGGTGTAAGAGCTAATGTTTTAGACCAAGATTATACAATATTTGAATCTTTAGATAAGGATGGAAAGGAACAATTTAAAGCTGTAACAGGCGCAACTCCTTGGGCTATCAATAATCTAAGAATAAATAGAGATTTAAATCAAAACTCTGATTATGGAAGTTATGGTGCAACTCTTGGTACTTTAGGAACAACATTAAACGAAAATGGTTTAAAAGTTGCGCTTCTTGGAAATAGTGATATAATCAAAAACGGTGAACTTAAAAAGATAAGAAATCTAGCTTTAACATGTATGGATAAGTATGGTAGAGTTAAATCTGGAAATGTCGACGACATAAATAAAAATGATAATACTATGCCATATGGTATCTCAACTGACTATGAAAAACTAAAAAAAGAGACAAAAAAATATTATGAAAACAGTGATATTACTTTTGTTGAACTTGGAGATACATACAGATTAGATGAGTTTAGAAAAAATCTAAACGAAAATACTTACAAATCTATGCAAGACGAAATATATAAAAGAGTTAGCGATTACTTGACAGAAGTCTTTGATATGGTAGGTGAAAATGATACTGTATATATAGTAAGTGAATTCCAAAGTAACTTAGATAATCTAAATAAAAGAAGATTAGCGCCAGTTATGAAGTTTACAAAAGACGGATATGGCCTGTTAGAATCAGCTACAACTAGAAATAACGGTATAGTGAGTAATATCGATATAGGTGTAGATATTTTAAATGAATTTGGAATAAAAAATGAGTTAATGATAGGAAAACCATTTAAAACTGTACAAGCTGAAAATGGAATCGAAAAACTGACAAATGACTTTAAGAGAATTGTCTCAATAAACAGCATAAGAGCATCAGTTGTAAACACTTATGTAGGAATAGTATCTGCATCATGGGTTATAGCTATGATAGCATTATTATTTAAAAATAAAATACCTAAAAAAGAAAAAGGTCTAGGTAGAGACCAAATATTTAAAATTCTAAAAGAGTTTATAAAATTAGGACTTATAATGCCGTTAGCATTTTTAACTGCACCAATATTCCAATTTAAAACTCAAACTGGATTAGTAACAGGAGTATTAATAGCAACAATTATCTACTACGTAATAGGATCTACAGTATTTAAAAAGGATGATATTAAACAAATGGGATTCTATGCGTTTTTAACAATAGGATTGATTATACTTGACTGTATAATAGGAACTCCACTTATGAAGAGCAATATAATGAGTTATGATGCTATAAATGGAGCTAGATATTATGGCGTAGGTAACGAATATGAAGGTGTTACTATCGCAAGTGCTGTATTTGCATTAGCTGTTTTATTAAACTACAAAAAAATACCTAAATGGTTAGCAGTCGTATTATCTATAATTATACTAGTTACTAGTGCGATGCCTTCAATGGGAGCAAATGTTGGAGGGGCTATATCAGAATGTGTAGCTTATTTATTATTTATACTTCTTATATTTGATGTTAAGTTAGACTTAAAGAAAATAATTATGATAGGAGTAGCTACAGTATTAGTTGTTGTAGCATTTGCAGGATTAGATTTCTTAATGGGAAGTGAATCTCATTTATCAGTATTTACTAATCAAATAATTCAAGAAGGTCCAGCAGCTATAATCAATACATTTGGAAGAAAAATACAAATGAATATGAAGTTAGCTAAATCAAGTGTATGGGTAAATATACTAATTGTAAGTATTGTTATAATTGGAGCTCTTATATTTAAACCATCTGGATACTTCAAAAAAATCCATGACAGATATCCTATGATATTTAAAGGATTTATGGCTTCATTTGTAGGATGTATAGTAACATTACTAGTAAATGATTCAGGAATAGTAGCTGCATCTACAGCGGCGATTTATATACTAATTCCTCTTATAATAATTAGTATTAATATGAGTTTATTTGATAAAAATAAAGATACAGAATAAATTTTTCTGAAAATCAAAAATTAGTCAGGATTAACCTGACTAATTTTTTTAAGACAAAGCTAAACTAAATATACGAATAATTAATTGATTAAGGAGAACAATATGTTAGATGGAAGAATAATGGGCCTAGATATAGGTGACAAGACAATAGGAGTTGCTGTAAGTGATATAATGGGTATAACAGCACAAGGTGTAAAAACTATAAGAAGAGAGTCTAAGAAAAAAGACATCGAAGAATTAAAAAACATAATAAAAGAAAGACAAGTAAATAAAATTGTATCAGGTCTTCCAAAAAATATGAATGGTACTTTAGGACCACAAGGAGAAAAAGTTTTAAAATTCTGTGATTTAATAAAAGAAGAAACAGGATTAGAAATTGATTTTTGGGATGAAAGATTGACAACAGTAGCAGCAGAAAGATCTCTTATAGAAGGTGATGTAAGCCGTAAAAAGAGAAAAAAAGTAATAGATATGTTAGCTGCAGTAATAATATTACAAGGTTATTTAGATAGCAAGTCAAAATTTTAAATTATATTAAATAAAATATGTTAAAATTTCTATTTATGATATATAATTATATATCATGATAAAAAATGAAAAATTATATCAATAAATTTATTTATAAAAGGAGAAAGACATGAACGAAATGAACGAAAATATAATAACATTATTAGATGAAGATGGCCAAGAGGTTCAATTTGAAGTATGCTTAACTTTAGAAGCAGAAGGGAAAGAATACGCTATATTATTACCATTAGATGAAGAATCTTATGACGATGATGAAGATGTAGCATTAGTATTTAGAATTGATTCTGATGAAAATGGAGATATATTAGTTCCATTAGAAGATGAAGAAGAATATCAAATAGTTGTTGATGTTTACAATACATTAATGGACGAAGAAGGATTAAATGACGACCAATTCTAATTGAGAATTGATTACAAATGGGGGGCTTATGCTCCTCATTTTTTGTTTTAAATAAGATTTAATATCAAAAAATAAATATCTTCAATAGTTGAAATTACTTGAATTATCAGAAGTTAAAATCAAATGAAACGTTGACAAAATAAATAAAATATCGTAAAATAATTAAAAGAGATTATCAGTTGAAAATAGGTGAGTTTATGAAAGAATCAATAGAAAGCATAAAAGGTAGACTTAAGGAAACTGGTTTTAAAATTACACCACAGAGAAGGGCTATATTAGAAATACTATTAGAAAATGACGATAAACATTTAAGTAGTGAAGAGATATATGACATGGTAAGAGTTTCTTGTCCAGAAATAGGACTAGCAACCGTTTATAGAACAATACAACTTTTAAGTGAAGTAGGGTTACTTTCTAAATTAAATTTAGATGATGGATGCATAAGATATGAAATACGTCTTAATAAAGACGAAAAACATAATCATCATCACTTAATATGCGAAAAATGTGGTAGGATTATAGAAACAAAAGAGGATTTATTAGATGGAATAGAAGAGTTAATCCGTCAACAATATAAATTCAATGTTACAGACCATGATATTAAGTTTTTCGGAATATGTGAAGATTGTCAAAAAATATAAGTCCTGAACGGGGCTTATATTTTTTGAAAATAAAATATAAACTAATAAATTAAAAACATACAACTTAAAAATTTTTTAGAGTAATTTTAGAATAAATAATTTTTTATTTTTATAGATTAAAGATTTTATTGATTGAAATTTAAATGATTATAAGTCTTGTCATAATAATTAGAGAAATGTATTACGATTATGGGTTAAAATATCTTCGAATTTATGATACAATAAAATCAGCTGGTAAAAGTGTACGTGATTTAATATTATTTTTTTTTGTAAATTTAAAATTGAATAGACAGAGGAGAGGATGCAATTGTTTAAGAAAAACACCAACAAGATAAAGGTGATGGCTTTAGGTGGTCTTAACGAGATAGGTAAAAACATGACTTTAATCGAATACAAAGACGAGATAATTGTAATCGATGCAGGTCTTAGTTTCCCAGAAGACGAGATGCTAGGGGTGGATATCGTTATACCAGATATCACTTACCTACTTCAAAACCGCGACAAGATTAAAGGTATTTTTATAACACACGGTCATGAGGATCATATAGGAGCTCTTCCATACATCCTAAAGAAAATCGATGTACCTGTATATGGGACGATGCTTAGTATAGGATTAATACAAGTTAAATTAAAGGAGCATAAATTAAGTACAGCTAAATTAAATGTAGTTACTCCTAGACAAATAATTAAACTTGCAAATATGAGCGTTGAGTTTATTAAAAACAACCATAGTATACCAGGGGCATGTTCTATAGCAGTTCATACAGACCAAGGTATTATATACCATACAGGGGATTTCAAAATAGATTTAACTCCAATCGATGGAGATATTATGGACTTACATAGAATATGCGAATTAGGTCAAGAAGGAGTACTTTTATTACTAGCAGATAGTACTAATGTTGAAAGACCTGGATATACTATGTCAGAGAGAACAGTAGGAGCTGGACTAGATGATTTATTTAGAAGAGCTGGTGATAGTAGAATAATAGTAGCAACATTCTCTTCTAATATACACAGACTACAACAAATAATAGATATGGCTAAAAAATGCAACAGAAAAGTAGCTATATCAGGTAGATCTATGGTTAACGTGATAGGTGTTGCTAGAGAATTGGGGTATTTAGATATAGAAGATGAAATGTTAGTTGATTTAAACGATATATCTAAATATAATGATAGTGAGCTTGTAATTATAACTACAGGGACTCAAGGAGAGCCTATGTCTGCACTTGCGAGAATGGCAAGTAGCGAACACAAAAAAGTAGAAATTAAAGCTGGGGATTTAGTAATAATATCAGCTCATCCAATACCAGGAAATGAAAAATTAATTTCAAAAGTTATAAATTTATTATTCGAAAAAGGTGCAAGAGTAGTATACAACGATATCGCTGATATACACGTTTCTGGTCATGCATCTCAAGAAGAATTAAAATTAATAAATGTTATGGCAAAACCTAAATTCTTTATGCCAGTGCATGGTGAGTACAGAATGTTAAAAAGACATTCTGAGCTAGCTCAAGAAGTGGGAATGCCAGCAGAAAATATATTTGTAATGCAAACAGGCCAAGTTCTAGAATTAGATAAAAATTCTGCGAAAGTTACTACTACAGTTCCAATAGGAAATGTTTTAGTAGATGGTTTAGGTGTTGGAGATGTTGGAAATATAGTTTTAAGAGATAGAAAACATCTATCAGAAGATGGATTAATGATAGTTGTTGTAACTATTTCAAAAGAAGACGGAAAAGTTTTAGCAGGTCCAGATATAATCTCAAGAGGATTTGTATATGTTAGAGAATCAGAAGATCTAATGGATGGAGCAAAAACTGTAATAAAAGACGTCTTAAATGAATGTGAAGAAAAAAATATAAAAGAATGGGCTTATTTAAAAAATAATATAAAAGAAAATCTTAAAGAATATCTGTACACAAAAACTAAGAGAAATCCAATGATATTACCGATCATAATGGAAGTATAGAAATAGATTAAAGGGATGCTAATTTTTAGCATCCCTTTTTGCTTGCCAATAATACACTAATTATAAATTTCTGATTTTGGAAAATATACTATATATAGAATAATCATTTGAAGAGGTGACATTATGAAGAAATTTATAGGCGTATTTTTAGCAATAATACTTATTATTAGCCAAAGTACTCTAGTATTTGCAGATAACAATTCAGCCAACTTAAATCTAAAGTGTAAATCTGCTGTCCTTATGGATGTTACAAGTGGACAAGTCTTATATGAAAAAGATTGTCACGAAAAACTACCTCCTGCTAGTGTAACAAAAGTTATGACTATGCTACTTATATGTGAAGCTATAGAAAGTGGAAAAATAAAATTGACAGATGAGGTTACAATAAGCGAGACTGCATCTTCAATGGGCGGAAGTCAAATTTTCTTAGAACCAAATGAAACTCAAACTGTAGATACACTTTTAAAAGGAATAGCTGTAGCGTCAGCAAACGATGCTTGTGTAGCTATGGCTGAATATATAGGTGGCAGTGTAGAAGAATTTGTGGATATGATGAATAATAAAGCAAAAGAACTTGGAATGAAGGATACAAATTTCGTTAACACAAATGGATTGCCAGTAGATAACCACTATACATCAGCATATGATATAGCACTTATGTCGAGAGAGTTATTAAAACATCAAATGATAGAAAAATATTTAACTACATGGATGGATAGCGTTGTTGTAGGTAAAAAACAAGCGAAAATAGGTCTTGCTAATACAAATAAGATGATAAAATACTACAATGGTGCAACAGGAGTAAAAACTGGATTTACAGGGGCTGCAAAATACTGTGTATCAGCATCTGCAAAACGAGGCAAAACTCACCTTGTTGCAGTCGTATTGAGAGGAGAAACTTCTCAAGAGCGATTTAAAGATGCATCTACACTTTTAGATTATGGATTTGCAAATTATGAAAGTATAAAAATATGCTCTAAAGATGAAAAACTATATACATTAAAAATGAGAAAAGCAGATGAAGAAAATATCGATTTAGTGGCAAAAGATGATTTAGGAATATTAATTAAAAAAGGAGATTCTAAAGAATTTACTAAAAAGATAAAAATAAACGACGATATAAAACTTCCTATAAAAAAAGGAACTGTATTAGGAAAAGCTATGATTTATCAAGATAATAAATTAGTAGATGAAGTAGAACTTGTAAACAATAAGCCTATAGAAAAAGCAAGTTACTTACAAATGTTAAAACGACTAGCAGAAAATATACTTTAATAAAAAATAAATATATTTTAAAAGAATAAAAAATCCTCTTTATGATAAAAATCTATTTTAGATAAATATCACAGAGAGGATTTTTTAATAATAATGATGCACTTAAGTAGATTAAGTGAAGAATTAATACTGTGGAGTTCTCAAGAATTTAGATTTATAGAAA